>JAEUUV010000269.1 GCA_016787285.1 Saprospiraceae bacterium
TCGGCGTATCCCTTGAGCAACACCAGCGCTTCGTCGCGCTCGCGGATGAGCCGGTTGACGGAGTCGGCCAATGCCCGGCCCGCATTGCCGGCAGCGGCTAAGCGTTGTTCCGCCTCGCGGATGCGGCGGTCGTAGCGGTCGCGCAGGTCGCGCTGGTTGGTCTCGTAGTACTGGTCGGCATAACGGCGCCATTCCCCCTGCGGGCACAGGTAAATGCGCACTGCCGGCGTGCCCGATGCCGGGTCGGGCAGGCGTGCCACCAGGTCTTCGTGGTTAACCACCTCGTAGCCGGGTTTTACCACGGCAATTTCCACATCCTGACCGGGCTTTTTGCCGTCGAAGAACAACTCGAAACCGCCGTCTTCCGGGCGCACGTCGGCATCGGTGGCGGCGCCTTTGGCCAGCACACTGGCGGGATGGGCCGACAAAGGCTTATCCTTGCCGGCAGCCTTACCGGAATTCTGGATGGTGACATAGCCGGGCAGTGTCTGGCCGCCGGCAGTATGGAGGCAAAGGGCCAGAAACAGGGAAAATGACAGGGTGCGCATCTTGTTTTTGATTTGGTATGTCGTTCTGCCCAGCATGACTATTCGTGTTGCCGCAAATAAAATTTCAGTCGCCGGGCATTGTTTTTCGTGTAGTTGCGGGTTTCCGGTTTGTAACCTTCAGCATCGGCCGTGATTTTTGCTTTTCGGAACGAGGCCGGCACGACGATCATCGTCTCGAATGCGCCATATTCGTCGGTCAGCCCCTGCCAACTCCCGGCGACAACGCGGGCGCCAGGCAGGGGCTGACCGGTGGCATCGTCCAGCACCGTGCCGGATACGCGAAGCGGGAGCGAGTCGAGGGTCAGGGTATATTGCAGGGTGGAGAGCAGGTTGCCGAGTATCGAAACGCTATCGAGCGCCTGTTGGGCAATACTCAGGTTCTCGGCGCCGACTTGCTGGAGCATCCGGCCTTCGCGGATTTGTTGACGCGCAAACTCAAGGTCGCGCAGCAGGTCTTCTTCCGGCAGGGCAATCAGGACGGAGTCAATCTGGCCTTTGGCGAAATACCCGGCTGCCCGTTGGAAACGCGGACTTTCGTCGTCGAGGTTGGCTGTGGCAAACAAGAGGGAGAGGCGACCGGCTTCTTCGATCATCAGCGCCAGTTGCCGTCGCAAGTCGTCCAGTTCGCGGCTGTAGGTTTCGAGGGTCATTTGGGTGGAGCGGCAGCGGGCATCGAGCGCGGCGAGGCGTTTGTTTTGCTTTTCTTCGATCTGAGTGTAGTTGATCTGAAACAGCGAATCGGCGTTGCGTTGCCACGCGCCTTTGCGGCAAATGTAAATTTTTAGCGCCTGCTGTTCCTCCGGATTTTCCGGCAGGACGAGTCGCAGGCTTTTTTTGTTGACCACCTCAAAATCCTCCTTGATGATATCGAGCCGCACGGGATAGCCGGGTGCTTTTTTATCAAAAAACAGGGTAAAAGCGCCGTCAGGTGTCAGGACTACGGCATCGGTGGCGCCGCCGTCCAATGCGCGTACGGTAAATGGAGCGGCGGGCGTATTTTTTTGATTTTGAACGACTACCAATCCCTTGAGGGTTTGTCCTGCTACGGCGAAGTTGGCTAAAAGCGCCACGAACAGGAGGTGTACGCTACTTTTCATCGGCGAGAGGCATCAGGATGGTCAATTCCGGTTTGGGCGAGGCCGGTCGCACGTTTCGTATGGTGGCTTTGTAACCGGTTTTTATGGCGGTGACTTCGTATTCCGCCTGCTGGAGTTCGAGTGGAATGCGAAGCGTAAATCGCCCAAGCGAGTCGCTTGTGGCGGATATGCCTCTGGTTTCTACCGTTGCGCCCGGGATCGGTTGTGCGCGGTGCGCGTCCTTGACGCTTCCTCGGATCACACCGAGGCTGTTGTCCAGCACGATCAGGAGGGTTTGGGTTTCGCCGTCGAGCAGAACAGAGTCTTTTGCCAGTTTCCAGTACACAGGGCGGTTTAGCCCTGCGGCATCTTCCAGTTGCACCTGAACGAGTTGGCCGCGATAATCCGGTGCGATACCTTTGAAATCGGCTTCGCCGGAATACTTGCTGATAGGTTCAACCTTGATCGGTTCTGTTTTATTCCCCAGGTGCAGGATCAGTTTGGCGTTTTCGAGTGGAGGATGGGCGGGCGAAAGTTCGATGCCCGGGTCGGGCATTAGTTTGATATTAAATGCGAACGGCCCACGGAAAAGCCTGTTTACTACGAAGATCAACGCTGCGATCAGGATCAACCCGCCCAGCCCGTACGTCAGGGTTAGCAAATATTTCTCGAAGCCGGTTTTCTTGTTCTCGGAGGCTTCCTGCTCCATTTGTTCGGCAAGGGCCTGGAGTGCCGCCACGATATTGGCGTGTTGGCGGTTTGCCTCGTCGAAGGTAAGTTCGCCCCGGTGTCGGCGTGCGTTGAGGTCGGCCCAGCGATTGCGCAGGTGAGTCACGTCGTTTTGAAAAACGGGTAGCCGGACCGCAGATGCGTCCAGTATCTGCAGTGCGGCTTCGATTCGGTTCCGTGCAATGAGCGCCAGTATTTTATTGAGTTCGGGCATAAGCAGCCGAAAGTTTGCCGTGAAATCTGTATCCAATTTGGCTAATCCGTATCCCATCCCGCACAAGCGGCAGGACGGGACATCACCCCGCTATCGCCGCGATCCCCGGCAACTCCCGCCCTTCGAGGTACTCCAGCATGGCCCCGCCACCGGTGGACACGAAACTGACTTTTTTGGCCAATTTCATCTGATTGACCGCTGCCACGGAGTCGCCGCCGCCTACCATCGAAAAGGCGCCTTTCCCGGTGGCGCGGGCCACGGCTTTGGCAACTGCCTTGGTACCTTCGGCAAAGGCGGGCATTTCAAATACCCCCATCGGGCCGTTCCAGATGATCGTTTTACTCTGACGAATGACGCGGGCGTAAGCCTTGGCGGCTGCCGGACCAATGTCGAGTCCCATCCAGCCGTCGGGAATTTGGTGGCTGGGGAACACCTGCACGGCGGCATCGGCAGCGAATTTGTCGCCGCACACGGAGTCCTTGGGCAGCAGCACTTTCACGCCGGCGGCCTTGGCTTTTTTCAAAAACTCTTTGGCGGCTTTGACGCGGTCAGGTTCTACGAGCGACGTGCCTACCGTACCTTTTTTCGCCAGCATGAACGTGTACGCCATGGCGCCGCCCACGATGATGTTGTCGGCGAAATCGAGGAAGCGCTCCAGCAGCACGATTTTGTCGCTGACTTTGGCGCCACCGACCACGCAGGTCACCGGCTTTTCCGGATTTTTGATCACGCGATTGGCATTTTCAATCTCGCGCTCCATGAGGAAACCGAAGCACTTGTGCTGCTTGTCGAACGAATTGGCCACGATGGTCGTGCTGGCATGTGCGCGGTGCGCCGTGCCGAA
>JAEUUV010000277.1 GCA_016787285.1 Saprospiraceae bacterium
AGATCGGGGTCCTGGCGTTCCGCTGGTGTCATACTCTGAATAATGGCTTCCACGCGCAGGATGGCTTTGTCGTCAATGTTGATGTCCTTGATGGCTTTGCCCATGCCGGGAATCATGCCGAGCAGGCTTTTCAGGTCGCCCATTTTTTTGATCTGGTGCATCTGGCCAAGGAAGTCGTTGAAGTCGAACTTGTTTTGCCGGATGCGCTTTTCCACGCGTTTGGCTTCCTCCTCGTCCATTTCCATCTGTGCCTTCTCCACAAGCGACACGATATCGCCCATGCCGAGGATGCGTTGGGCCATACGGTCGGGGTAAAAGACATCCAGCGCGTCGAGTTTTTCGCCTAAGGAAACAAACTTGATCGGCTTGCCAACGGTGTATTGAATCGAAAGGGCGGCGCCGCCACGGGTATCGCCGTCAAGTTTGGTAAGCACCACGCCGTCGTAATTGATGCGTTGGTTGAACGCTTCGGCAGTGTTTACGGCATCCTGACCGGTCATGGAGTCCACTACGAACAGCGTCTCCGTGGGGCTGATAGCCGACTTGATAGCCTCCACTTCGGCCATCATCGCTTCGTCCACCGCCAGGCGACCGGCGGTGTCAATGATGACGACGTGGTGGCTGTTTGCCTTGGCAAACTTGATCGCATTTTGGGCAATTTGGACCGGATTTTTGTTTTCCTCCTCTTTGTAAACGGCCACGTTGATGCCGGCGCCGAGTACACCCAGTTGATCAATGGCTGCCGGGCGGTACACGTCGCAAGCCACCAATAGCGGGTTCAGTTTGCGGTTTTCCTTGAGGTAGCGCGCCAGTTTGCCGCAGAAGGTCGTTTTGCCGCTACCTTGCAAACCCGCCACCAGCACCACACCCGGATTACCCTTTACGTTGATGCCCACAGACTGGCCGCCCATGAGTTCGGTCAGTTCGTCCATGACGATCTTGACCATCAACTGGCCGGGGTTAACGTTGCGCAGCACGTTTTCGGTGCCGAGCGCCTTGTCCTTCACCTTGTCAGTGAATTCCTTGGCGATCTTGTAGTTCACGTCGGCCGACACGAGTGCGCGGCGTATTTCCTTGATGCTTTCCGCTACGTTCAGTTCGGTGATCCGGTTACTGCCTTTGAGCACTTTGAACGCGGATTCGAGGCGGTCGCTTAAACTGTCGAACATGTCTTGTGATTTTCGAAGTACGATTTTGGATGTACGATTTCGGCGCGCAAAGGTAGGTCACCGGCTTTAAGTCAGATAATTTTTGGACAAGCGGCGGGTTGCCTTTTTTTCAGAAAGCCGTCGTTTGGCTTCTTTGCGGGCGGCAACCACCCCGGCAGGCACAGGAGTATGTTTGCGTTTTTTTTGTTGCACCAGGCTTGCTTGCACCAGCCGAACGAGTTTTTGAACGGCCATAGTTTTATTAGCAAGTTGGGAGCGCTTGGTCTGGTTGGTAACGGACAAAATACCTTCGGCAGAAATTTTCCCTGCTAATTTTTCAAGAATGCGCGCTTTTTCAGCCTCCGTCAATGCGTTTGAGGAAGCAACATGCAGGCAGGCTTCCACCTTGGTCTCCACCTTGTTGACGTTTTGTCCGCCCTTTCCGCCGGAGCGAGCAGTACGGTAAGTAAATTCCTGGATCAAAAGTTCGGTTTGCATGACTGCCGAATTTGGTTTTTTTAAAAAAGGGCTTTCTACGTAAAAACCCCCGCCGGATTTGCCGGCGAGGGTTCAACATGGTATCACTTCAAACGTCGGGCCGGCAATTAAGCCAGTTTGACATTGACTGCGTTCATGCCTTTTTTGCCACGTTGTGTGTCGAACGTGACGGTATCGCCTTCGCGAATGTCGTCAACCAGACCGCTAACGTGAACGAAGATTTCTTCCCCGGTGCCGGAGTCAACGATGAATCCGAATCCCTTGGTGTTGTTGAAGAACTTTACTGTTCCACTGTGCATTGGTAAAAAAACTTTAAAAATGATCTTCGGCAATATGCCGCCGCAAAGGTGCACATATTTTAATAACAATGTGCAGTTTTTTTTAGAGGCTCGAAATACATGCTTTTACGCATGGATTTTTTTAATCCCGCCCGGCAACCGTGCAAAGACGGTGGAAAACCGATATTTGCGCCCACATTTTTTAAGAGCAAGGCCTCCTGGGCACTTGTGTGAATCTAAATTTGAACATGGAATTGTCCACCCGCTACACCCCTTCCGAAGTCGAATCCCGCTGGTACGAACACTGGGAAAAATCCGGTTATTTTCACTCCACACCCGATGGCCGTGAGCCGTTCAGCATCGTTATCCCGCCGCCCAATGTGACCGGAGTGTTGCATATGGGGCACATGCTGAACAACACGATTCAGGATATCCTCATCCGCAAGGCCCGTCTCGACGGTAAAAACGCCTGCTGGGTGCCGGGTACCGACCACGCCTCTATAGCCACCGAGGCCAAGGTCGTGCGCTGGTTGCGCGAGGAGAAAAAACTCCGCAAAGCCGACCTGACCCGCGAACAGTTCATGGAGTATGCCTACCAGTGGAAAGACAAATACGGGGGGATTATCCTGCAACAGCTGCGACGCCTTGGCGCCTCCTGCGACTGGCAACGAACAGCCTTTACCATGGATAAAGGGTACTACGAAGACTGTATCCGGATGTTTGTGGACTTGTATCAAAAAGGGAAACTGTACCGGGGGCAGCGGATGGTCAACTGGGATCCGGAAGCCAAAACCGTACTGTCTAACGAAGAAGTGCTGTACAACGAGGAACAAGCGCAACTTTTCCACATCAAATACCTGCTGGAAGGCTCCGATTCGGAGGGCATCACGATTGCTACCCAGCGCCCGGAAACCATTTTTGCCGATGTGGCCGTAGCCGTAAATCCGAACGACAAACGCTACAAAAACCTCGTGGGCAAAAACGTCCGTATCCCGCTCATTGACCGGCTTATTCCAGTCATTGCAGACGATTATGTGGACATCGAATTCGGTACCGGCGCCCTGAAAATCACCCCGGCCCACGACCCGAACGACTACGAAATCGGCTTGAGGTACAACCTTGCTGTGATTGACACCCTGGATGACGACGGTCGCCTGAACGATCTTTGCACCTACAAACCCTTGGTCGGACTCGATCGCTTCGAGGCACGAAAACGCATGAAAGCGCTGCTGGAAGAAAGCGGCAACTTGGTAAAACTGGAGGACTACGTCACCAAAATCGGCCGCTCCGAGCGCACCAATTCGGTGGTGGAACCCAAACTTTCGCTCCAGTGGTTTGTGCGCATGAGCGATCTCGGCGCGCCGGCTTTGAAAGCCGTACTGGATCGCGAAGTGCAGTTTTACCCCGATAATTTCCAGAACCTGTACCGGAACTGGATGGAAAACCTGCGCGACTGGTGTATTTCCCGGCAGTTGTGGTGGGGCCAACACATTCCGGCCTGGTATCTGAAAGCAGAGGGTCTGAACAAGGAAACGCACATTTTTGTGGCCCAATCGGCGGAAGAAGCGCTCGAACAAGCGCGGAACGCGACCGGGAATCCACACCTCACACCCGACGACTTGCGGCAGGACGAGGACGTGCTCGATACATGGGCATCCTCCTGGCTCTGGCCGATCAGCGTGTTCGACGGGTTCCGGCAACCGCAAGGCGAAGTGGCTTACTACTACCCGACTTCGGTTTTGGTGACCGGCTGGGACATCATCTTTTTCTGGGTGGCCCGCATGATTATGGCCGGTTATGAATACCGCGGCGAGCGGCCGTTCAAAGCCGTGTATTTCACCGGCATGGTGCGTGACAAACTTCGCCGCAAAATGTCCAAGTCGCTGGGCAACTCGCCCGATGCGCTCAAATTGCTGGACGACTACGGCGCCGACGGCGTGCGGTATGGCCTGATGTCGAGCGCCGCCGCCGGCAACGATATTTTGTTCGACGACAAACTCTGCGAGAACGGCCGCAATTTCTGCAATAAACTCTGGAATGCTCTGCGCCTCGTGAAAGGCTGGCAAGTAGCCGAAACTGCCGAAAACGAAGCAGAGACCCGCAAAAATGCCCTCGCTGTGCGCTGGATGCGGGAAAAATTCAGCCAGGTGCTCACGGAGGTAGAGGGCCATTTCAGCGCCTTCCGTCTCAGCGAAGCGTTACTTGCGCTGTACGGGTTTATCTGGGACGACTTTTGTTCCTGGTACCTCGAAATGATCAAACCCGGGTTTGAAAAACCGATTGACCGGGCCACTTACGAGGCTACACTCGATCTGTACGCCGACTTGATGGTGGCGCTGCACCCGTTCATGCCGTTTATCACCGAAGAAATCTGGCATCAGTTGAGGGAGCGCACACCAGGACAGGACTGTATGATGCAAACGTATCCGAAGCCGGATGTCGCCGACGAGGCGCTGATCCGGCAGGTGGAATCGGCCAAAGATGTGATAACCAAGGTTCGCGAACTGCGCAACTCGAACCAGATCAAGCCACGCGAGGCACTATCTGCCACAGTTCAGGACAGCGAATCTGCCCTTGCGCTATACGCCCGCGAAGGTTTATTGGAAATGGTGGTGAAGTTGGCCGTGCTTTCCGGGCTTGAAATTCACCACGAAGAGCCGGCCAACAGCAAGTCGTTCATTTCCGGTACGGAGAAATATTACGTGGTCATCAATCAGGAAATTGACGTGGAAGCGGAGCGCGCAAAAATCCAGCAGGAACTGGAGTACCAGCGCGGTTTCCTGAAATCCATCGAGGCTAAACTGTCGAACGAGCGTTTTGTAGCCGGAGCGCCTGCCGCTGTGGTGGAAAACGAACGAAAAAAACAAGCGGACGCGCTGGCGCGGATCGGGATTTTGGAGGAGTCGCTGGCGCGTCTGTGAAAAAATCATTCGGGATGACTTGCCACGTTTTCGCGCACCGGTTTTTGCGGCGTTGCATGAATCCTATTTCGGGATTCCTGATTTTTTGCGCTTTTAGCGGCATAAACCTGCCGTCGGACGGCATTCACATCAACTTCAAGGGGCAAGAACTGGGACTTGTTCATCCAGTCCGCCGCGACAACCGCATTGCTTCCCGCCGGGCCGCACCGACCAATGCCCAACTCGATACCATGAGTAACTGGTACAGCGCATCGCGCCGGTATGTCGAGATCATCCGGCAGGATCATCCCTTGCAACCGCACTACGGTATCGCACTCGGTTTTGAGTTTGATGCAGAAAACGCAGAGTTCCCGTATCGCCCGGAAAATGCCCGGCTACAGTTCAAGGATTTCTCCTGGGGTGGGGTAGAGTTCAGCCCGGTTGATTCCTGCAACTTCACCGGTGTAAATAACGAGGTGAGCGACGACCTGACAATTCTGGTGGACGGCTACGAAAACGACACGATTTTCGGGCGCTTCTCGGGGTTACTGTTAAGCGCCGCCGGCCCGATGGCGCAATTGGACAGCGGTGTTTTCCGGGTGTTTGTTTACCGCCTGGAGTAGATGCCGAAGAGGAGTTTGCCAATATTCGGCAACAAATCATACTTTTGCGCGACCAAAACAACAACAACCGCAACCAACAGCCTGCGGCAATCAGCCAACAGCCACCATGCTCGCCGACATATTACTTACCATTTTCCTCGTTTTCCTCAACGGTTTTTTTGTTGCCGCCGAATTTGCCATTGTGAAAGTGCGCCTGTCTCAAATTCAGGTACGGGTAGAGGGCAACGCCTTGGCCCGCGTGGCTGAAAGTGTGGTGACCCATCTCGACAGTTACCTGGCCGCCACTCAGTTAGGTATCACCCTGGCGAGTCTTGGCTTAGGCTGGATCGGTGAATCGGTGGTCAGCAAAATTATCATAAACATCATGGCCTGGATGGGCATGGAAGCCGATCCCGAACTGGCACACCAGATTGCATTGCCGATTGCTTTTGCCACCATTACGGTACTGCATATTGTGTTCGGCGAACTGGCGCCCAAGTCGCTGGCCATTCGTTTTCCCACTCGTACTACCTTGTGGGTGGCCATGCCGCTGAAGGCATTTTATTTCATTTTTCGACCGTTCATCTGGATGCTCAACGGCTTTGCCAATTTCATCCTGAAGGTAATCGGCATCGAACCGGTGCCCCACGCGGAGATTCACTCGGAGGAGGAACTCAAGATGATCATCACGGAGAGCGCTGAGGGCGGCGCCATTCAGGCTTCGGAGCGCGAACTGATCCAGAATGTGTTCGCGTTCGACGAGCGTTTGGTCAAACAAATTTTCACGCCACGCACCCAGATCGTCGGTATTGAAGCCGATACGCCCATGCAGGATGCCATAGCGTTTGCCCTGAAGGAAGGTTATTCCCGCTATCCGATTTACGAAGAATCGCTGGGGCAAATCATCGGATTTGTGCATACCAAGGATCTGCTGGTAGCTGCGATGGAAAAAACCAACAAAACGCTTCGGGAACTCATGCGCCCGGTGCTGTACGTACACCTGAACAAGAAGATCGTGCACTTGCTCCGGCAGTTCCAGAAAGAGCGGCGTCAACTTGCCGTGGTGTCCAATGAGTTTGGCGACACCGTCGGCCTGGTAACGATGGAAGACATTGTGGAGGAATTGGTGGGCGAGATTCAGGACGAGCATGATCAGGAACAACCGCCTGTGGTAAAATCCGGCGACAACACCTGGCGCATTCTGGCTCAAACAAACCTCGAACGGATCAACGAAGCCCTGCCGGAACACTTTCCGCTGGACGATGACTACGAAACCTTGGCCGGTTTGTTGCTGAAAACTATTGACAGCATACCGGAAGAAGGCGCCATCATCCAGATCGGCGGCTACGAAGTCAAGGTGCTGAAAATGTACAAAACCAGCCCGGAACTGGTGGAAGCCACCCTTTTGGTTTGATACCGGTTGCCGTAAAAAAGGAGGGGGTTGGCCTTGTCGGTCAACCCCCTCGTGTTTGTTTGTTGGTATGCTGTATTAGCCGCGGGACTTCCGTTCTTTTTTCATTTCAGTGCCATCAGCAGGCTTGTCACCGGGTTGGCGTGTGCCGGGCGTTTTTTCGTTTGAACCGGGTTTTTGTTCCCATTTGTCCGAGGGTGCTTTGTCTTCCTTGTTGCCCGTATCGGTGTCGCTATCGCTGTTGTTATCGCCCTGTTTTTTGTTTTTCTTCGCCTTTTTTACTTTGTCTTTTCTCTTCTTCTTGTCCTTCTTGGCTTTCGCTTTATCTTTTGTCTTGTCGCCTTTTTCTACCTGATCTTTGTCTCCGCCTTTACCTTTTCCGCTGAACGCAGCTCCGTTGGAGCGCTGTTCGGCATTTTGAATCTTGTCGGTTTTGTCTTTTTTCTCCATCTTCTCGGTTTTACCGGCAGGGACGGGCTGGGTTTGTGGTTCGGTTTGTGCCAGCGCAACAAGCGCCGAAAACAACACAGCAACCGCGGTCAACATGAATTTCTTTGTCATAGTTTGAAAAACGAATTTGTTTGTGAAGGACATTTGTACGCCCAAACGGCTTGCACGGTACAGGCATTGCAGGGCCTTAACAGAATTTTAATGGAAAACGTACCGGAATTCCGTGGATCAGGTTTCCTTTGAGGAAAAAAACAGCATGACCAATCGTCGCAGTTTTATCCGCCAAACCGCCGCCTTGCTGGGAGGCATGGCCTTGCACCAGAATGCCCAGGCAGCCTTTTTCCCATCTTCAGACATTACCGGGCATGATGCCTTGCTCTACACCGATTCGGAAGATGAGTTCTGGCGCCAGGTCCGGCTGGCGTATGCTACCAGCCCGAACCTCATCAACCTGAACAACGGCGGCGTATCGCCGGCGCCCCGGGCCTCAATCGAGGCTCTGGATCACTATAACCGAATGTGTAACGAAGCACCTTCGTACTACATGTGGCGGGTATTGGATCAAAACCGGGAGCCTCTGCGCTACAATCTCGCCGCTCTTGCCGGCGCCGATCCGAATGAAATCGCCCTGAACCGAAATTCCACTGAAGCCCTCAACACCATCATTTTCGGCCTGAATTTGAAAGCAGGCGACGAAGTCGTGTTGTGCAAGTACGACTACCCGAACATGATGAACGCCTGGAAACAACGCGAAAAACGCGACGGCATCCGGCTGGTCTGGACGGAGCTGGATTTGCCCTCCGAAGACGAAGATGCGCTCGTTCAGGCATACGTGTCCAAATTCACGAACAAAACCCGCATCGTACACCTGACACACGTCATCAACTGGTGCGGCCAGATATTGCCGGTGCGTCGTATTGCCGATGCTGCCCACGCCCGCGGCATCGAGGTGATCATTGACGGCGCGCATTCTTTCGCTTTGCTGGATTACAAAATTCCCGAACTCGGCGGCGACTATTTCGGCACCAGCCTGCACAAATGGCTCAGCGCCCCCTTCGGCAACGGCATGCTCTGGATCAAAAAAGAAAAAATTCCAAACGTGTGGGCGCTGCTCTCCAACGACAAGCCCGACGGTGACGACATCCGGAAATTCGAAAGCCTTGGTACACGCAGTTTTCCGGTGGAAATGGCCGTGGGCTACTCGCTCGACTTGCACAACCTCATCGGTACGGCCCGGAAACAGAAGCGGCTGCATTACCTGAAAAACTACTGGATGGAGCGCGTACGCGACGTGCCCGGTATCCGGTTTTACACTTCCATGCATCCCAAATGGGGTTGTGCCATCGGTGTGTTTGGTCTGGATGAAAAAAAAGGCGGCGATATCTCCGGCGCTTTGTACGAACAGTGGAAAATTCACACTGTAGGTATTGTCTGGGAAAAATTGGACGGCGTGCGCGTTACGCCGAGTGTGTACACCACGGAAAGCGATTTGGATAAATTGGTCATGGGGATTCGCAGCATCGCTTCGAAGCCCTGAAAAAACGGAATACCTTTACGGCGCGCTTACAGACCTTCCAGGTTTTGAAAACCTGGAAGGTCTTCCAACACATACACTACCATCAAATTATGCCCGAGCACATACTTTTTTCCATCGAAAACCACGTTGCGTGCATCACGTTCAACCGCCCGCAGGTATTCAACTCCATGCACCACGCCATGCGTATGGAAATACTTGCCGCGCTGCAAACCTGCAAAAACGACCCGACCATCCGTGCTGTGTACCTGACCGGCAGCGGCAAGGCCTTTTGCGCCGGCGAAGACCTCCAGGAAGTGACCGACCCGAACGGGCCGTCGCTCACGGAAATCATTTCGACCGGGTACAATCCGATCGTGCTGGCTATCCGCAGCCTCGAAAAACCCGTCGTGTGCGGGGTGAATGGTGTGGCTGCCGGCGCGGGCGCCAACATTGCCCTGGCTTGCGATATTACGGTGGCAACTGCTTCGGCCTCGTTCACTCAGGCATTTTCCAAAATCGG
>JAEUUV010000303.1 GCA_016787285.1 Saprospiraceae bacterium
TGTTAATGTCAAGGACAAAATTGTCCTATTTTTATTCCGGAATATTACCTTCGTTGCCTCATGTAAACTTTGATTGCTTGAATCTTCAAAACCCGCCATCTCCCATGCCAACGCTCCACGAAAAAATCAGAGCCGTCCGCCATATGTGTGGCTTTTCCCAATCCAAAGTAGCCGAACTTGCCCACCTCAACCTCAAAACGTACCAAAGAATCGAGTGGGGCGCTTCCGCCCTCACCGAAAACATACTTGAGGCGCTCGCTGCCGCCTTCAACTGCACCACCGACGACATTCGCAATTTCGATCTGGAAGCCAATCAATTTGGCTCCGATCCCCGCCGTTTGCCCGAAGCAGAACGGTTTGAACAGGAAAATGCCGCTCTCAAATCTGAAAACGACTACCTGAAGCATTTGCTGAAAACAACGCTCGGCGATGCTCCAGACCTTTCCGGCATGTTGGGGGGGGGGGCGGAAATACTTGAAACTTGAAGCGTAAAAACCGCCGGTATGCCTTACCGAAATAGTCACTAAATTTTTTGCGATGAAACACCTCTTCTTCTTTCTCGTCCTTGCCTTGGCCCTTACAGCCTGCAACAACACGCCCACACCGGCCGCCACGACGGAATCCGAAGCCGCCACCACGCCCGCCGAACAGGCCGACGCTGCTTACGCCTGCCCGATGAAGTGCGAGGGCGAAAAAACCTACGACAAGCCGGGCAAATGCCCCGTTTGCAAGATGGATCTGGTGGCCGTGTCCGAAAACGACGACGAGGAACACGAACACCCGGAGGAAAAAGAAGACGACCGGTAGGAGCGCCTTTGCGGTCGCCCGGGTTCGGGCGCGTGTGCAGGGCGACCACAAGGGTCGCCCCTACGATTGGATATTATTGCCCATCCACGCCTCCTGCGTCATCTCGAATTTTACTTCCCCTTTCCCGTACGTCCCTGCCTCCTGCCAGCCGGCTTTGCGGTAAAACCGCTCCGCACGAGTGCCCGGGCTTGTGCTCAGCCACAGGGTTTCGGGTGTTTGGCTGAAATACCAGTCCAACAATCGGTCGTGCAGTTGCCTGCCGATGCCTTGCCGTTCGTATTCGGGCCGGAGGAATAGTGCCCACACGTTTCTGCCGTGCACATCCACGATGGCAAACCCGACAATTTGTCCATCTATTTCACATACCCAGCCTTTGCCGCGCCGGGTCAGGTAGTCGGCACAATCC
Organism: Saprospiraceae bacterium; assembly: GCA_016787285.1. GTDB lineage: Bacteria > Bacteroidota > Bacteroidia > Chitinophagales > Saprospiraceae > M3007. The sequence continues at coordinate 1,214 of JAEUUV010000303.1, forward strand.
GCATCGGTCACCAAACCGGGGTCGGACAGGGTGTTCTCGTGCACGGAATTCCGCACGATCTGGATTTGTGGAATATCCTCCACAGTGGCTTCCCGAATTTTCATAGTTAAATCCTTTTTCAGGCTTTTTAATACTTGTTTACCCTTTCCAGGGGGAGCGGGCCTGCACCTTTGTCCCATCAAAAAAACAACACAATTATTCAATTCAAAAACACAATCGCAATGAAACAACACATTCTGTCCCTGTCCTTCTTCTTTGCCTTCCTGGGCCTCGTTTCCTTCGCCAACGCCCAAACCCGCACCGATGTGGCGGAATTACTTTCAGCCGTACAGGATGCCGAGAAAGAAATGGTTATGCTGCTCCCGGCTGTTCAGAAAGTACGCGAAGCTGCGGGTTACGTACCGATCATAAAATCCGCTCAAGAGTTGGCTGCCAAGGTAAAACGCGCAGGCTCGGGTATGAGCAAATCCCAGTACGAAGGCTTCCAGCGGGAACTGGGCAAGATCGAAGCCAATCTGGATTCCCAATCCCAGACTCAATCCCAACAAACCCCGCACACCTGTCATGGCAAATGTGCCGCTGATTTTCCCGGTTGGGGCGGTGGTAAAGGCTGGCAGCGCTTTATTTGCAAACTTGGTTGTATCAAAGTTGGCCCGGTAAGCGGCGGCAACAACTAAAGCCTTCCTTGTGGAGGTATTCCTGAAAGTACGAGCCCGTATTTCCGATCATTCCGATACGAAAAACGCAAATATCCGATCCGTATCGTTGTCGCAGGAGTGTGTCGGAAATATGGGCTTGCTTATTTCAACAAATAACTATGAAACACCCGGTCTTGCGTCTGCTCTCCGCGATTTTATTCATTTTTGTTGCCAAGACAAACAGCCCGGCACAATCCCGTCCGGATGTATCCGGGTTTGTCACAGCTGCCGGCGACGCCGGTCGGGAAATGGCGCTGCTCCAGCCTGCAATTCAGCAGGTAAACAAAGCGACAGCCTGTTTGCCGGTCATCGGGGCAGCCCGAAACCTGGTTTCGAAGGCACAGCAGACCGGCCCGGACATGACGACGCAGCAATACGAATCCATGCAGCGCGAACTGGCGAAAATTGAAGCCGATCTGGACAAACTGCTCGGCACACCGTGCCCCAAAAGTTGCCGCGATGCCTTCGGCGACGGACATGCCGGGGCCAAAGGCTGGAACCGCTTCGTGTGCAAATTAGGCTGCATCAAAATCAATTCCTCAGCGGGAAAATCCGGCGGCTGATGGCTCCAAAATAAAATTCGAAAGACTTTCCAGGTTTTTGAAACTGGAAAGTCTGCGTCGTTTTAACAAAACCACTACTTCACGGCCATGAATTTCCGCTTGTTCTTTTTTCTCCTCCTGCCCGCGCTCGGAGTCACCCAGACGCCCGGCGACGAGTTCGTGTCCGGCCTTATTCTCGAAGACGACACCTACGACTCCCAGCCCCGGCAGGCGCCCGAAGACGGCAGCAAAGCCGACCTGCCCGTGGCCGTGGACCTCACGCCCTACTGCCCCGAAGTGCGGCACCAGGGCCTCATTTTTTCCTGCGTGGGCTGGGCGGCGGGTTATGGGGCACTGTCCATCCAACGGGCCATTCTGAACCGATGCACCGACCAGGCAGTCATTACCCGCAACGCCCACTCGGCGCTTTTCCTGTACAACCAGATTCGCACCGAGGACTGCCGCAAAGGCTCGCGCATTTCCGACGCCATGCGCCTGCTCATGGAGCAGGGCGACTGCCTCGCGCGGCAGTTTGATTTCGATGTGAACGACTGCCAACAAGCGCCCGACAGCAGTGTAGCCACCCACGCCAAACGTTTTGCCATTGAGGATTTTCTCACCCTGTTCGGCACGAAGGAAGAGTCGGCCATCAAGGTGCAACGGGTGAAAGTCGTGTTGTCCAAAAACAAACCTGTCGTGATCGGCATGATGGTGCTGCGCAATTTTTACGAACTCAAAAACGCGCAATACTGGCACCCCACGCTCGGCAATACCGCTCCTGCCGGCGGCCACGCCATGGTCGTGGTGGGTTACGACGACCGCAAGGAGGCCTTCCGGATCATGAATTCCTGGGGAAAAAACTGGGGCGACAACGGGTTCATCTGGGTGAAATACAAGGACTTCGGCGAATACTGCAAATACGCCTACGCCCTCTACCTCGTGGCGCCCGCAAAAATGACCAGCCCCGAAACGCCTGCCCAAGCCACCACAGAAACCCCAACTCAAAACTCAAAACCTTTACCCGCAGTAGCCTTGGCGGAGGCGGGCGAAACTCAAAACTCCGAAGAGCGTCCACTGGTCGAACTGGCCGGTGATTTCCAGTTCCGGCACCACACCGGCTGGCAGGAGCAGAGCAACCAGCCCCTGTTCGAGTCCGTCGCGGTGGAGCGCAGCGGCTGCGTGTACCGGTTGCGCCAAAAAGACTGGGAAGTGGGCAAGTTGTTCCAACTGCTGGCCGCCACCCGGCGCGACGACGAGTACCTGTATGTATTCAGCATAGACGCGCAGCGCGCCGTGCATTTCCACTGGCCGCGGCAAGCCGGGCTGAACGACAAATTCAGCGGCCAAAACGAAAGCCCGCTGCTGCTGGCCGGCGGAGGCGAAGTCGTCATTCCCGGCACGATGAAGGCGCTGAAATTAGCCCACCCGGGCACCGACCGCCTCGTGGTGCTTTTTTCCAAACGAAAAATAGACACCGTAGCCAAACTCGCCGAACTCCTGAGCCGCAAAGAAGGCGACCCGACCCCGCTGCTGCTACAAATTCTCGGAAAACACGCCGTGCCTGCCGCCGACATCACCTACGCCGACGACCGTATCGGATTCACCGCCGCTACCCGCAGCACGGGGTTCATCGTGCCGCTGGTGCTGGAAGTAGAAGCGCGGTAGCCGCCTTTTTACCTTTTTTTACATTTCCCAACAGGCTCCCGGCCTACTTTTGCCGCATGAGAAACAGGTGGTTGGCGATTTTCCTGATCAGTTTGGCCGGGTGGGCAACCCCGGCAGCATTGGCGGCGCAAAGCGCTCAGGAAATTAATGCCCTGGAAAAAACGCTCGCAGAAGCCACAGTTGATTCTGTAAAAATTGCAACCCTCAACCGCCTGACACACCTGAACCTGCAATCCAATCCTGAAAAAGCGAGGAGTTACATCGAACAGGCGTTGCATTTAACGAAAACACTTGAGTACGGGAAAAATATACCCGGCATCACATTTTCCGATCGTGGTGCCGCCTTATTCTATCTCGGTTGGTATTACATGCAGCGTAGCGAATACCCGGAGGCCGTGAAATGTATGCATCAAGCGATTGAATTGCACGAACGCTCGGGAAACCTGGAACGCGTAGGCCAGTGCTATGGCGGTTTGGGCACCATCTTCAAACAACAAAAGAACACTACAGAATCAGAGCGCCATTACAAGAAGGCGCTTCAGATTTTTCAGTCCATCAAGCGCCAGGATCGGGTCGCCTCACTGTACTTGAACTATGGTGGGCTTTTAGTGGCTGTAGGACGTCATGAAGAAGCATGGAACTTGTTTCAGGAAGCAAAAGACTACTACTCCGGTGATACCACCATACTCGCCGATTGGGGAACCTTGTACAACAATCTTGGTGTGTGCGCTCTTGAAATGAATCGCATTGATGAAGCTGTTGACTATCTTCAAAAAGCGCTCATTGAGTACGATAAACGCAAGAATATCACCAATGCGTCCAATGCACACAACGTTCTGGCCAACGCCTACCGCGCCAACGAACAATACGAACAAGCACTGCGACACTACGAATTGACCTTGAAAATGGGTATAGATGCCGGCAACAAGTTAGCCGTGTACAGGGCCTACTCGAATATGGCTGATATGTATGCCATACTTGCCAGATTACTCCCGCACGCCGGTTTCAAAGATTCGCTTTACACCGCTGCAATCAATTTTCAAAAAACCGCCAAATTATACTCCGACTCCTTGTATAATATTTCGAGCAGCAAGCTGACAGCCGAAATGCAGGCCAAATTCGAAACTGAACGGAAAGAACGCGAGATCAATCAACTGAACACCGAAGCCAAAGTACGCGAACTGACCCTGCTGCAACAACTCGCCGAATTGCGCGCCCGAAAATTAGCCGCCGCAGCCGAGCACGAGCGTATGCAGGCCCTCGAAAAGGACAACCTCAATGCACTGCTCGAACTGGAAGCCAAAACCGCTCGCCTGAACGAAAACGAGGCGCTGTTCAAAAGTCAGCAAAAAGAAATCGAACTGCTCAACCAGACTAATGCCTTGCGCGAAGTCGAAGCAAGCCGCCAGCGCGCCGTACGTACCGGGCTGCTCGCCGGGCTGTTGGCATTTGCCGCCATTTCGTTTCTCCTGTTCCGGCTTTTTCTTCAGAAAAACCGCAGTAACCGCGAAATCCGCCGCCAAAACGCCGAGATCGAGCGCCAGCGCACCGAGATCGAACGCCAAAACGCCCACCTCGCCGAGGCCAGCCATTTCAAAAGCATCTTCCTCTCCAACATGAGCCACGAAATCCGCACGCCGCTGAATACCGTCATCGGCATGTCCGGGCTGCTCAGCAAAACCCGCCTTGACCCCAAACAACGCGAGTACATCGAGTCCATCGAATTTGCCTCCGAAAACCTGCTGACGCTGGTGAGCGACATCCTCGATTTTTCCAAAGTGGAAGCCGGAAAAATTGTGTTCCACCCTGCGCCGTTCCGCTTGCGTGAATTGCTGGAAAAACAGATCAGCATGTTCCGGGTAAATGCAAGTCAGAAAAAAATTGACCTCGAACTGCATTGCGCTCCGGAGGTGCCCGACGTGGTGGTGGCCGACGCCGCCCGGCTAAACCAAATCCTGCTGAACCTGCTGGGCAATGCCGTCAAGTTTACCGACAACGGATGCATCCGTTTGCATTGCGATGTGGCCGAACGGCGCTCGGCCACCGACCTGTTGCTGCGCTTCGAGGTGCACGACACCGGCATCGGCATAGACGCCACCGAACTACCCAATCTGTTCAACGCCTTCGTGCAGGCGGGCGAACACACACACCTGCGCTACGGCGGCACCGGGTTGGGACTGGCCATTTCCAAACAATTGGTCGAACTGCAGGGCGGATACATTTCGGTACAAAGCACCCCCGGACAGGGTTCGGTATTTGCGTTCACCCTGCCCGTTGCTCCGGGCGAAATGCCGAAGGCGGAACACCACCTGAACGGGACAAACGCGGCCCAAGCCAAACTGCCCTCGCGCAAAATCCTGCTGGCCGAAGACAACCACTTCAACCAGATGCTTGCAAAAGAACTGCTGCTCAGCATTATGGAAGCCCCGGACGTGGACGTGGTCGAAAACGGCGCGCTGGCGCTGCAACGCGCCTCCGAAAACACGTACGATCTCGTGCTCATGGACATCAAGATGCCCATCATGGACGGCCTCAGCGCCACCCGGGCCATACGCGAAGCAGGCATCGCCATCCCGATCATCGCCCTCACCGCCAACGCCACCACCGGCGAAGAGGAACGCTGCCGCGCCGCCGGCATGGAGGACTACCTGAGCAAGCCGATTAATCCGGTGTTGTTGCGGGAAAAAATTGCGAGGTGGGGGTGAGGGGGGGGCGTAGAAAAGGCAGCCGGGCAACTTTTTGGTTTTTAGTCAATTCCTGTATCTTTGGCACCGAAAGTCCTTGACTATGACCATATTGTTCGAGATACCGTTGTCCGATGTCAATCCCGCTGCTTTAAAGGATTTAAAAAGCAAATACCCGGGAGCGACGCTCCGTATAGAGGGGAACAGCCCATTGCACACCGGAAGCATGAGCGAGGAGCAATTCTGGACGATTATCGGGCTTTTGACTGGACAAAGTTTGACCGGGAAGCCATCATGGCTCCGGCAGTTGCAGCGTTGAGCCATCTGGCAGCAACCGAAATTTACGCCTTCCATGATTTGCTTCATCAAAAACTTTTCCTGCTCGATGGGCGGAAGTTTGCCGTTCAACTCGGCAGCAACCGATATGCCCCGGATACAGACAAACACTTTTCCGTGGACGACTTCCTCTACTCCCGCTGCGCAGTAGTGGCAAACGGCAGGACTTTTTACGAATCGGTGTTGCAAAATCCCAAGCGGATGCCCAAAGAATTCACGTTTGAGTCCATTCTGTATTTGCCGGAAAAAGCCTGGAAACTGAAAACAGGTCGGGATGATTACGACTACTCCCCCGACACCTGGTGCGAAACATTCAGCAACTCCGAGGGGTGGCCGGGGTAGTGCCGCTAAAAGAAAGGCTTGCCAATATGTAACCTGCTTTTGCCTAAACTACTTTATACATGGCCCACCAATCCAATCTTCAACTCATCGAACGTAGCCATCTCTTAGAGGCAGCAGCAGAAATTGACCGTACCGGTGCGGGTAGTACTTGGTCTGAATACTGGATGCATATTGACGGTAAGGAATACCAGTTCAAATACCTCATCCGGCTTGCCCATGCAAAAGCCACCGGAAAAGCCCTTGGCACGGAGGCTTTTGGAAGTACTGCGGCGCTGCGGAGACACTTTGAGGAAAAGTTTGGCTACAAGATCACTTTTCAAATCCAGGGTTTTGTGCCGTTTTTTACTGCGGAGGATTTGGCAATATTCTCGGAATATGCCGGCAAACCATATCGCAGCAACAACTCCTTGCATCAGGAAGCTGGAAAAAGAATCCAAGAAGCCATTTTCAAAAAAACGAATGCCTGGGTAAGGGCGCTCAACCTTGATGGCTTTGACGTAAAACTGGACAACAAATGGCAAATTTCCGGCTCGTTCAAGCGCTATTCTTGGGCGCGTATTTTTCGCATTGGCGATAAAGACAAGCGTATATTTTTTACAGTTGGCGTATTGGAGCATGGCTTCGTCTTGTACAAACTCGATTGCCAGCGCACTAATTACGGCGCTAACATAGCCCTTGCACCTGCAGAAGTTGCATTGTTCGACCAGATCGTAAAGCCAACAGGCGCCAACTGGAAGGAGATCAGTTCGCAGGAATTGATTTCCGAATACGACTGGGAGCGGCTAATTGATGTTAGCCGGAAATTTATTGAATACTATACGCCCCTGTATGACGAAGTGATCGAGGCGATTTATTCTCAAAAAACACTGCCGACGTCAAATACAAATACGCCGTTGATTCAAGTAGCCGTCCCTCTTGGCAGGCACCACACAATCCCAGAAAGACAAAACCGGTCAACCAGCGTCAACCCGGATTACGATGCTGATAACCACAAAAAAAAGAAAATCGGCGATGCTGGTGAGCAACTGGTGCTTGAACGGGAACGCGCCGCACTGATTGAAGCAGGGCGGCCAGACTTGGCAGAGAAAGTCAGAAAAGTACTGGACTGGGAAGGCTTTGACATTCTGTCGTATTATCCGGACGAGCGGGTGAAGTACATCGAAGTGAAGACCACAACAGGAAGCGCAGATCGGCCATTTGTCGTCACAGCCAATGAAAAAAAGACCATGCTGGAAAAGGCCGAAGCCTATCACCTCTACCGCCTCTTCCAATATAACGAGGCCCGGAACACGGCTTTATTCTTCGAACTCAACGGCGATTTTTCCGATCGGGTACTGGAAGAGGCGCTAACGTTTAATGTTTATTTGAAGGGGTAACTGTTCACCTTCCCCTTTAATTTCAAAAGAATTGGTTTATCTAACGACCATATTGCATTTATGCCCACAGACTATTAACCCTCACGAGAGCCGAATCAGGCATAGACCAACAAATAGAAATCAAAAGAGAAATCACCAAACCCGTACTATCGAATAATCATCAAAGGCCGAATCATTGCTGACAATCACTATTTTATCAACTATGGCTTGGGCAATAATCAAACGGTCAAATGGGTCGCGGTGAATCAAGGGAAGCCGCTCATTTTCGATAACGTGTTCGCGGCGAATGTCGAGTGTGAGAAATCCGTTTTCGGAAATTTCATCCATGAAATCGGACAACGGCAGACCTTTGATGTCCAATTTGCCGAGGTTCTTTTTGATGGACATTTCCCAAAAAGAAGCCATGCTGACAAAGCAAGTGTTACCATCATCTTCGATGGTTTGCCGGGCGGTCGGGCTGAGCATCGGGTTGTTTTCCGCAAACCAGATGATAGATTGCGTATCAATCAAAACGTTCATTGCATGTATTCTTTGAAGTCATCCAATGGCGCGTTGAAGTCCGGCGACATCACAAAACGAGCCTTGCTAAAACCCGCACGGCGTTTTTTTCGAGTTGGGTGTGGCTGCAAAACGACCACAATTTGATACATCCCCTCGGGGATGCCCGGCAAAAAAATCACCGGATTGGCACCTTCCAAGAAGGCCTCTGTTGAAACCGTAATCATCTTATTAATAAAATTTTTCACAAAAATAATCAATTTTTCGCACCATGCACGCCTACAACATGGACTGTAGCCCTTATCCACGGATTCCTTCAAAAATGAAGTAAGGAACAACAACCCTTGCCTCTGCCGGCGCTGTTGCGGGAAAAAATGGCGCGACGAGCGTAAGTGCCAATCCTCACCCCCCCTCCGGCGCCAACTTCACCTCCAACCCCTCCAGGTCTTCCCGGATTTTGATCTGACAGCCAAGCCGGCTGTTGTCCTGCACAAAAAAAGCGGAGTCGAGCATGGCCAATTCGTCGTCCGACGGCTCGGACAGGGTATGGCTGCTGAGCACGTACACGTGGCAGGAGGCGCACAGCGCCATACCCCCGCAGGTGCCCTGCACGGGTAGTTCGTAACTTTTGCAGAGTTCCATGAGGTTCAGCCCCATGTCGGTAGGGGCCTCCAGCCGGTGGGGCTTGTCGTCGCGGTCAATGACGGTTATGGAAATGGTATCGGACATGATCGGGCAGCAAAATCAGGTAGTGGCGGGTGCGGGCATCCCTTCGATGCCCGTGACGGTCGTGTACTTAAACGACAGTTTTTTGCCGGGGTTCACCACGTTGAACGCCGACTGGCAGGCGAGTGTCGCCTCATGGAATCCGCAGAGGATCAGTTTCAGTTTTCCGGGGTAGGTGTTGATATCGCCGATGGCGTAAATGCCCGGCACATTGGTGCTGTAATCCAGCGTATTGACCTCCACGGCGCCCTTGTCAATGCTCAGGCCCCAGTCGCCGATGGGGCCGAGTTTGGGCGTCAGCCCGAACAGCGGCAGGAAGTAATCGGTCGAAATCTGGAATGAGCCTTCGGTATCGTGTTGAATCTCGACGCTTTCGAGGTGATCGGCACCTTGCAGGCCGACAACCTGTGCGTTGGTGACCAATTTGATTTTCCCCTTGTCGGCTAAGTGTTGCATTTTTTCCACGGAATCCAGCGCGCCCCGGAATTCGGTGCGACGGTGCACGAGGGTCAGTTCGCGCACCTCGTTGGCTAAGTAAATGGCCCAGTCGAGCGCCGAGTCGCCGCCGCCGGCGATGACAATGCTTTTGCCCTGGAACTCCTCCGGGTTGCGCACAAAATACTCCACGCCTTTGCCTTCGTACTGCTCAATGGTGCTGATGGGCGGTTTTCGCGGTTCAAAAGAGCCGAGTCCGCCGGCGATAAAAATGGCCCGCGCAAGGTGAACATGACCGCGGTCGGTGGTTACGCGCCAGCGTCCGTCGGCATTGCGTTCGAGTGTTTCGGCGCGCTCGCCGAGGGTGAAGCCCGGACTGAAAGGTTCGATCTGTTTCATCAGGTTTTTCACCAGGTCGCCGGCCAGCACGCTGGGGTAGCCGGGGATGTCGTAGATCGGTTTTTTCGGGTAAATCTCCGTCAGTTGGCCGCCGGGCTGAGGCAGCACGTCAATCAGGTGACAGCGCATTTTGAGCAAACCCGCCTCAAACACAGCGAAAAGCCCCACCGGCCCGGCGCCGATGATGAGAATATCCGTTTCGATGAATTTTTGATCCATTTTGAAATGCACTGTTAAAGCAAAATCGTAGCGTAAAATGTGTCACAGAGGCGCACCCTTTGGAACCTGAACTCGCGAAGGCGCAAATGTCCGTCGGTCTGTCGGTTGGTTCTGTGAAAAAAGTCGCCGGAACAGATGACGTATGTCAGCGCCCCTGAAAATTGGCTTTGCGCTTTTCCACGAAAGCAGCAGCGCCCTCCCGGAAATCGTCGGTATCGCAGCAGTGCCCGAACGTTTCCACTTCTTTGGCAAAACCGTCGGTATCCGGCTCGAAGTACGCATTGACGCACTCGATGATTTTCGAAATGGCCACCGGCGCCTTGGTTGCTATTTTTTCTACAAGTTCTTTGGCTTTGGCTACCTCCTCGCAGGCAGGTACCACGTAGTTGACCAACCCGAGACGGTGGGCTTCCTCGGCGCCGATCATGTCGGCGGTCATCAGCAGTTCGGTGGCTTTGGTTTTGCCGATGTACTGAATAAGCCGCTGCGTGCCGCCGTAACCCGGAATGAGGCCGAGGTTCACTTCCGGCTGTCCGAAGCGGGCTTTTTCGCCGGCCACACGCAGGTGGCAGGCCATAGCCAGTTCGCAGCCGCCGCCGAGCGCGAAGCCGTTGACGGCAGCCACTACCGGACGGGGGAAACGCTCAATCAGGAAAAAAATATCCTGTCCGCGCTGCGCAAATGCCGCGCCCTGCGCCGCATCCAGTCCGCTGAATTCGGTGATATCCGCTCCGGCTACGAAGGCTTTTTCGCCCGCGCCGGTGAGCACCACACCTTTCAGTCCGCCGATGTTCCGGCCCTCGTCGCCAAAGAAGCGGCCCAGTTCCAGCATGGTTTGGGTGTTCAGGGCGTTCAGCGCCTTTTCCCGGCTGATGGTGACGACGGCAATGCCGTCTGTAATTTCGATCTGTAAATTCTCGTACTGGTTATTCATCATTCAACATTTATCATTCATCATTCACTAATCCACTTTCAATACCTCGATTTCTTCCGATTTCCAGTGCACGGCATTTTCCAGCCCGTAGTTCTTGAGGCGGTTGTGGTAAAAGTAAAGCACCCGGAAATTAGACGAAACGATGTCTTCGCCCTTCGCAAACATCAGGGGTTTTTCCCGGTGAAATATGCCGAGTTTTTTCACGCCGTGGCGTACAACTTCCGGCGCACGCAAGTGAATTTCGGGCGACAGTTTGATTTTTCCCTCGCGTTCCCAGTCGTAGAGTCGGGCCTGCATTTGCTCCACCACCTCTACCACAGAATCAAAGGGGAACAGGTAGTCGTCGGGCGGCAGGCGAAGGATACCGAAGAGGTCGAGTTTGGGATTTTGGTGCAACAGCATTTCAAACACCGCGAAAGCAATAAGGTGGCTGCTGAGCACCACGTTTTCCACAGCATAGCGCTCCACGATACGCTCGGCAAGCAGTTTGGTATACTCGCCTTCGCGCTGGCGGTCTTCGTTGATCTGGTTTTCAGACAGGAAATACTCGCCGATGTTGATCTCGTTGCCGAAGCGGTCGAAACTGCGTCCGTTGGCGTCCACGAAATTGCCCAGCACATCCATGGGTTTGCCGACGCTGAGGGAGATGTCGCTGGTGGTGGAAAAGAACCGCCACACAAAGCGGAACCAACTGCGCACACTCAGGCTGTCGTCGCGCAGACGGATGTAGTTTTCCTTGCCGGTGTAGCGCAAGTGCTGCTCGATGAGGAAGGGTGCTTCCAGCACGAAATGGTACCCGATCACCAAGGGCACGATGAACACCTTGCGGTTTTCGCCGCGCTGGCACAGCGCGCGCTGGGCTTCCACGGCGGTGCCCAGCAGGCCCAATTTGAGTTCCTGTTCCAGTTCGCCCGAGCGGGCGCGGGTACCGCCCGGAAAAAACAGGCTGTTCACCCCGCGCTGGATGCTGAGGGTACTCATGGTTTTGAGCGTTTCGAGGTAAATGGCGTTTTTCTTGCGCCGGTCTACGCGGTAGGCTCCGAGGCGGTTCATGAAGTAGGCCGCCGGGCCGAAGTTGTACAGGTTGAGTCCGGCGCCGTAGGAAAACGAGGGCAGGCCCATGATCTGGTCCATGGCATAGCCCACGAGGATGGAGTCGAGGTTGCTGGAGTGGGTGGGCACCACTACCACGGTGCCATGCCGGAACAATTGGCGCACGGTTTCCACGTCGCCGACTACGTTGAGGCGCTCGTACAACTGACGCCGGCCGCGCCAGATGCCGGCGATACTTTTGTCGAAAGCGGCGTTCAGCAGGCGGTTGAACAGCACCGTGAGGAAGCGCTGGGCAAAGCGGAAGGTGGGAATTTTAAATGTCCCGACGATCTCTTCGGAATAGCGGTGAATGATTTTCCGCAGGATGTCCTCCGCCTCGGCCATGGCGTCGGAGTCCTTGCGGTCGAGCGATTTTTTGATCAGTTGCTTGCTAATCTTGTTCCAGAACGAGCGCTCGTTGGGTGGGTCCACTTTCCAGGGCGATTCCTTGATGCGGATGCGTTCCTGATAAATTGTTTTGACAATGAGATCCACAATGTCCTGGAGTTTTCTCGGACGCAGCCGTTTGAACGTAGCGTCTTCGAGTTCCCGGATAAACGCCGCGCGGTCTTCACTCAGCCGGTGAATCGGCCAGTCTTCGATTTTTTCGATGATACGCGGGTATACCTGTACGTCTTTTTTCACAAACGAGGGTGGTTAGGATGGTTTCTTTTTGAGAATTCCGGCGATATAATCGAGAATTTCTTCGCGCCCTGCTCCGGTTTTGGAGGATGTGGTGAAGTGCGGAGGCAGGGTTTCCCAGGTTTCGTGCATGGCCTCAAGGAATTTTTCGGCATTACTGTCGTCAACGCCCTTTTTCTGGCGGTCGGTTTTGGTGAAAGCCAGCACAAAAGGCACCTCGTGTTCGCCGAGCAGGTTAATAAAATCCAGGTCGGTGCGGCTCGGCGGCACGTTGGCATCTATCAACACAAAGGCAACCAGGAGGTTTGAACGCCGGAACAGGTAGCCTTCGATCATCGCGGCCAATTTCTTCTGCTGGGTTTTGGAAACCTTGGCGTACCCGTAGCCCGGCAAATCCACGAGATGCCAGCGGTCGTTGATGTTGAAAAAGTTGATCAGTTGTGTTTTGCCCGGCGTGCCGGACACTTTGGCCAGACCATTCCGGGCCGTCAGCATGTTGATCAGCGAAGACTTGCCCACGTTGGAGCGACCGATGAACGCGATCTCCGGAAGCCCGCTTTTCGGGCAGTGGCTCTCGGCGGTAAAACTCGATACGAACTCCGCTTTTTTTATCTCCATGGCAACCTGTTCTTTTTGAGGGCTGCAAAAGTACGCATTTGCTTTACCTTCGTGGAAAATTCAGCCACATCGTGTTACCGGCCTATCCAAATACGAGCCGGCATGGGAAAATAAACCGGCTCTGATGCTTTCCACGTTTCATCTTCACATTGCCGGCCAGGTACAAGGGGTGGGCTTCCGGCCGTTCATCTGGCGTCTGGCGCGTGTGCATGGTTTGAATGGCTGGGTAAATAACACCACCGACGGGGTGCACGTCGTGTTCAATGCCGAATCGCCGAACGCGTTCCGACAGGCTATTTTGCAACAGGCGCCAACGCTCGCCCGCATCTCGGAAATCCACTGTGAAACCTGGCCGTTTCAGGAATTTCAGGATTTTCAAATTGTGCACAGCGACGCGTCGGCCCAGCCGAATCTACCCCTTACTCCTGACTTCGCCCTGTGCGCCGATTGCCGCCGCGAACTGCACGACCCGAACAACCGCCGTTTCGGTTATCCGTTCATCACCTGCACCAACTGCGGCCCGCGCTATTCCATCCTGACCGAACTGCCCTATGACCGGGAGCACACGTCTATGGCGCCTTTTGAGCAGTGCCCGGAGTGCCGTTCCGAATTTGAAAACCCGGAGGATCGCCGCTATTTTTCCCAAACCAACTCCTGCCCGGCCTGCGGCATCAGGCTCGAATTTCGGGATGCAATAGGCAGCGTGTGGCCCGATCCGATCGGTACGGCCCTTACCTGGCTGCGCGATGGAAAAATTCTGGCAATCAAAGGCATCGGCGGCTTCCTCCTTCTTTGCGACGCCACAAACGCCTCCGCTATCCGAACCTTGCGGCACCGAAAGCACCGACCCACCAAGCCCTTCGCCCTTCTGTACCCGAATGCCGGCATGGCGGCAGCCGATACCGTATTGCTCGACGATGACTTGCACCAACTCGAAAGTCCGGCTGCGCCCATTGTGCTGCTGGAGGTAAACGACGCTCCGCCATCGGGAATTTGCGTCGCCGAAATTGCCCCCGGGCTGGCGCATATCGGGATCATGCTGCCGTATGTACCCCTGCTGGAGGTGCTGGCGCAGGGCTTTGGCCTGCCGCTCGTGGCCACGAGCGGCAACCGGAGCGGGTCGCCGATCCAGTTTCAAGACTCCGGCGCACTAACGGATTTGGCGGAAATTGCCGACGCTTTCCTGCTGCACAACCGGGAAATCGGCATCCCGCAGGATGACAGTGTGGTGCGCACAAGCGCCGCATACCGGCACCGGATCGTCGTGCGTCGCTCCCGCGGATTGGCGCCCCCGGCACCGCATTTGCCGGCATGCCGGCAAAATATGCTTGCGCTCGGCGCTTCCATGAAAAGCACCTTTGCCTGGCGCTTTGGCAACAATACTTACCTCAGTCAGTACCTCGGCGATCTGGAAAGTTTTGACACCCAACAAAACTTTGAGCACACGCTGCGCCATTTCCTCAGGCTGTTCCGCGAACAGCCCGACGGCATCCTGACCGACAAACATCCGGACTATTTTTCCACTCGCCTGGGGATGCGTCTGGCTGAAGAATGGCAAGTGGCGGTAACCGCAGTGCAGCACCACCACGCGCACTTTGCCGCCGTACTGGCCGAAAACAGGTTGCTCGACCACCCCGAACCGGTACTCGGCGTAATCTGGGACGGCACCGGCCTGGGCGACGACGGCCAAATCTGGGGCGGCGAATTTTTCCGCCGGCATGCCGGAAATACGGAACGAGTCGGGCATATAGATTACTTCGACCTGATTGCCGGCGATAAAATGGCTCGCGAGCCGCGGCTGTCCGCACTCAGCCTCGCGAATCACGGGAGTATGGACCCGAATGTGCTGAAAAGCAGGTTTTCGGCGGTGGAATGGGGCCTGTACCAGCGCCTGCTCGAAAACGGCGCACCAGTGCAATGTTCCTCCATGGGCCGCGTCTTCGACGGTGTGGCGGCGCTGCTCGGTCTTGCCGACAAAGTCAGTTACGAAGGCGAGGCGGCCATGCTCCTGGAGGCCGCTGCATACCGGCACTTCCGGCAGCACGGCCTGCGATCGGCGCCCGCCCTGCTTGCCGTCGAATGGGCACAGGGGGGGGCGGTTCCGGTACGCGAAATCGTAGCGGACACTTATGCAAAATTTCAGAAGACCCAATCGGTCGGCTATGCCGCTGCGTATTTTCACAGCCAACTCATTGCCCTGATTGCGGTTGCGGCCCGGCGCTATGGGTGCCCCTGCATTGCGTTCAGCGGCGGCGTCTGGCAAAATGCCCTGCTCACCGATCTGGCACTGGAATTTCTTCGCCCCGAGTTCGCCTTGTATTTCCATCTGGAAATACCCCCCAACGACGAGGGCGTTGCGTTCGGGCAGTTGGCCATGTGCAGTTCGTGACAATGCCCGGCAAGAAAATCTGCAATACGCTCTGAATCATTCGTGTAGATTTGCCGCCCGTTTTTTGAATAATCATGCGCTTCCTCACGCTCGCCTTGTTACATCTGTTTTTGTTGGTTGGCACGCACCTGCCGGCACAACGCACAGACTACGAATCCCTTACCATCGAACACGGCTTGTCGCAGGGGATGATTTTCGATGTCCTGCAAACCCGAAGCGGGTTCCTGTGGGTAGCGACCAAGCAAGGCCTGAACCGCTACGACGGCTACAACTTCAAGTGCTACGCCCACAATCCGTTCGATCCCTATTCGCTGGCTGAAAATACCGTGACGGCCTTGTTCGAAGACAGCCGGGGCCGGCTCTGGGTAGGTACCGAAAACAAAGGACTGGACCTGTTCGACCGGCACAGCGGCCGCTTTTATCACTTCCCGCTTCGCTTCAACCGCAATACCAAGTCGGCCTCCTTCGAGGTGGTGGCAATCCGGGAGGCAGCCGACGGCTCCATGTTCGTCATCCAGCGCGAAAACGGCCTGATACACCTCGACATTCCGGCAGCCTGGAATCGCCAATTGCCTGAACAAGCCGACCTCGGTGCGCTAACCAAAGTGACCTTGTTCCCAATCGAGCAGTTCAGACTTCCGGGCGACGACGACGAAACCACCCTTGTAGCGATTGAAACAGGCGCCGACGAATCGGTCTTTGTGTATTCCGACAAACGCCTCTACCGCGTGGAAACTGCCAGGGGGTTTGTACGACCCGAAACACCTGCACCGGGCAATTTCCGGGAAGTTTGGGGAGCCGTTCCGCGCAGCCTCGTGCATTTTCAACACGGTATCCTTCAGCCCGGGCGGGTACCGCAGGCCAATGTCTCGTTGGCCAAACCGGCTGCCGGCGGCGGGTTTTGGCTGGCCGTCAACCGGCGCTTGTGGCATGTCGCTCCCGGGCATACCCCCGACTTTTCAACACCGGACTGGGAGGTGGATGCCGACATTTCGGCTGTCGAAACCGACCGGAACGGCAACATCTGGATCGGCACACAGGGGTATGGGCTGCGCAAAATAAACCCCAGGAAACAACTTTTTCACAAGGGAGCAGGCGGCCTGAGCATCTGGGGGGTATGGCGCGATTTCCGCGGCAGGTACTACTGCAAAGTAGTGAACAGGGTGTACCCCTACGACCCGGCCACCGGAACGGCAGGGGCACAACCCGCATTCCCCAAGGGGCCGGATCGAATACTGGACATGTGCCTGGACGCTTCCGGCGCCTACTTGCTGCTGGGGCGGGGCGAACAGGAATACGGTACCGCCGTGCTGCAACGCTACACGCCCGAAACCGGCCAAACCGAAACCTGGCCCTTCCCCTTCGACAGCGTCCGGCCCGGCCAACACCACCTGGCCCCAGGTAGCGGGCAATGGTTCAAACCGTACCTCTACGCCCGGCTTTTGCAGACCCGAAACGGCGCCCTGTGGGCAACCAGCCTCAACTGCCAACTCGTGCGATTTACACCCGCGACGACGCAATTCGAATTGGCAGACTACGCCCATCTCTTCGGCGACCAGGCCGGCACCGTGCGCGCTTTCGCCTGCGCAGAAGACGGTGCGGGCCACATCTGGGTGGGCACACAACTCGGGCTGGTGCAATGCCGACCGGACGGCAAGGACTTTAAGTTTCAACTTTTTCAAGTCAATCCGGCGCGCCCGGACGGGCTGAACAACAACTCCATCGCCTGCCTGCTGCCCGACCCTTCCGACCCCGCCGGAATTCTCTGGATCGGCACCAAAGGCGGCGGCATCAACCGGCTCGACCTGCGCACCGGCGTCATGCAGCACCTCACAACCAACGAAAACCTGCCCGACGACGTCGTGTACGGAATCCTGCCCGGCGCTCCGAACGAATTGTGGTGCAGCACCAACCGGGGCCTGGCCCGGCTGAAACTGGATAAAAACAGGCAGGTACTGTCCGTCGCAACGTTCACTGCAGCCCAGGGTTTGCAGGACAACGAATTCAATACCCAGGCTTTTTTCAAAGCGCCCAACGGCGAACTGCTGTTTGGCGGCGTGAACGGGTTGAACCACTTTTTCCCCACCGAAGTGCAGCCCGACACCGCGTCGCCGCCGGTATTCATCGTGGGGCTTCGAATCAACCACAAGCGCGCCGCGTTCGGAAACCCCGACTGCCCACTCGGCCAACCGCTTGAGTTTTTGAAATCCCTTGAATTGAGCCACGAACAAAATAACCTGTCCTTTGAGTTTGCAGCGCTCGACTTCACCGACCCCTCCAAAAACCGCTACCGGTATCGGCTCGTCGGCGCCGATCCCGACTGGGTGGAAGTCGGCACCCATCGGTTTGCGCACTTCACCCACCTGACGCCGGGGAAGTACACCCTGCTGGTTCAGGGAAATAACGGAGAGGGCGCCTGGAAAAACGCCGGCAACCCGATTTTCATCACCATTCTTCCGCCCTGGTGGAGTTCCGGCATCGCGTACTTGCTCTATGCGCTGTTGCTGATCGCCGGCGGTTGGCAGGCCTACCGGTTCCAATTGCGCCGTGTGCAGATACGCGAGCAACTTGCTTTTGAACACCGGGAAACGACCCGGGTGAAGGCGCTCGAACAGATGAAAACCAATTTTTTCAGCAACGTCACGCACGAATTCCGCACTCCGCTCACCCTGATTCTCGAACCCGCCCGGCGCATCCTCGCCCACTCCGGCGAGCCGGAAACCCGCGAAAACGCCCGGCACATCGAAGCCAACAGCAACCGCCTGCTGCACCTCGTGAACCAGTTGCTCGATATGGCCAAATTGGAAAGCGGACACATGGGACTCGACCTGCGCCACGGTGACCTGCACCTGACGATCCGGGATGTGTTCGAACGATTTTTGCCGCTGGCAGAGAAACTCGGCGTCAAACTTAGGCTACAGGCCGGACGGCAGTTGCCGCTCTTCGATTTTGATGCGCAAAAAGTGGAACTGGTGTTAACCAACCTGATTTCCAACGCCTTGAAATTTACGCCCGAGGGCGGAACGGTTGTCGTCAACGTCGGCGGGGTTTCAAAAAACGTCGGCGGGGTTTCAAACCCCGCCGACGTTAACCACGTGGACATCCGGGTAACCGACACCGGAATCGGCATACCGGCAGAGGCGCTGCCCAAAATCTTCGACCGCTTTTATCAGGTGGAAAACGGGCAGGCACGGGCCGGCGGCGGCACCGGCATCGGTCTGGCCCTCAGCAAAGAACTGGCCGAACGCATGGGAGGCAGCCTGCGCGCAGAGAGCATGCCGGGGCAGGGCGCAGCGTTTTTTTTCCAACTGCCGGTACGGAACACCGCGGGCACGCCGCTGCTGGAATACCCCGACGGCGAACCGGGAACGGCAGTGTTTTCCGGTAGTATCGGAGCTGACATGCCGACGGACTCCGAACGCCCGCTCGCGCTGCTCATAGAGGACAATGCCGAACTCCGTGGATTCATGCTCAAGTGCATTGCCGGGCAATGGCAGGTTGCCGAAGCCTCCGACGGGGAAGAAGGCCTGGCCAAAGCCAAAACGTTGCTGCCCGACATTGTCATTTCCGACCTGATGATGCCGCGCAAGGACGGTTATGCCGTGTGCCGGGAACTCCGCGACGACGAACTCACGGCGCACATTCCGGTCATTCTGCTCACTGCCCGTTCCACGCCGGAAGCCAAAATCAAGGGCCTTCAAACCGGCGCCGACGACTACCTGACCAAACCGTTCAACGCCGACGAACTGCTGGCCCGGATGCACAACCTCGTGGAGCAACGCCGCCGCCTGCGCCTGCGCTACAGCGGAACCACTGCGACGAATGGCGCCGCCGAATCCGACGGCGACGGCCTTACATCCCCCGACCGCGATTTCCTGCGCCGTTTCACGGCAATCGTGGAGCAAAACCTTGCCGACGAAACCATCGGAGTGGAAGAACTGGCTCGGAAAATGTGTATCAGCCGGGTTCAACTGCACCGTAAACTGAAAGCCGTCACAGGCCGGAATGTCACCGATTTTGTGCGCGACTACCGCCTCGAACGCGCAATGGCCATGCTGCGCAACCGCGAAGGCCTGGTGTACGAGATAGCCGCGCAGGTTGGTTTCGGCAGCGAAAAATACTTTTCCCGGGCCTTCAAGGAAAAATTCGGCGTATCGCCCAGCCAAGTGGCGTAACCACAGGACACCTGTATGTAACCACAGCGTACCTTTCCTCAAAATGTAACGTCAGCGAACCTGAATGTAACCGCAGGGCACCCCGATCTGCGCACCGGCCCGGCACTTTTGCCCCATGATTACGCGGCTCACCTACCTCTGCTTTGTATTTCTGCTGTCCATTGCCCAGGTTCGGGCGCAAGGTCAGTTCAAACTCCGCTTCGACACGGTTTCCATTCCCGGTCTGCCCGGCCTGCATTCATTTGCCGCAGGCAAACACGCCGGCAAATGGGTACTAATCGGCGGCAGGCAAGACGGGATGCACCCCAAGTTTGGCGGCTTCGGAACCTCCGGCGCCAACCAGCACATCCGGGTGGTGGACCCGCTCGGTGGTCAGACCTGGGAGCGTCCGCTGAACGAACTGCCCGACTCCTTGCAGGAGCAACTCCGCAGCGCCAACATGGAGTTTGTGCAACACGGCGAAACGCTGCTCTTCGCCGGCGGCTACGGTCGAAGCGAACTCGCTCAAAACCACATCACCTACCCATACCTGACCCTGATCAACCTGCCGGGCCTGATCCAGGCTGTGGTAGAAAACAACCCGCTGCTGCCGCACTTTCAGCAAATACGCGATACGTTTTTTGCCGTAACCGGCGGCCAGTTGCAGGTTTTGGCCGACACGTTTTACCTCGTGGGCGGCCACCGTTTCGACGGTATTTATTCCGCGAACTCCGACAACCCGACCCAGCGCTACACCGATGCCATCCGAAAATTCACCCTCGACGGCGGGCAGGTGACACACCAAAGCAGCGTGTCGGACGAGTTCAACCTGCACCGGCGCGACTACAACCTGACGCCGACCATTTTCGCCGACGGCACTCCGGGGCTGACGGCGTTCTCCGGGGTGTTTCAGCCGGGGCTGGCGCTGGCGCCGTTTGTGAACATCGTGGAAATACACCCCACATCGGGGCACGCCCCGGTGAACGGGTTCAGCCAGTTGCTGGCTAATTACCACTGCGCCAGAGTGCCGCTGTACGCCACGGCATCCAACACCATGCACACCCTGTTTTTCGGCGGTATCAGCCAGTATTGGCTCGACGAGCAGGGCGTGTTGCAAAAAGACGGGCGGCTGCCGTTCGTAAAAACCGTCAGCCGCGTCAGCCGCCTGGCCGACGGCACCTACGAGGAGATCGCTTTCGATACGGAATTGCCCTGGTTCACCGGCACCGGCGCCGAATTTGTGCCGGCGGACGGCACGCCCATGCTGCCGCACGACATCGTGGACTACGACGCCCTGGCCGACGGCAGCCACCTGCTGGGATACATTGTGGGCGGCATCGTGACGCCGGGCAGCCAACGCAACCCCTTCGTGGCCAACACAGTGGGCATCACCTCGGCCGGCCCGCAACTCATCAAGGTTTTTCTGGAAAAAAATACCGTGAGCACCCGGCCGGAAAAACTGCTGAACGGGCGCTTCGACTTCGGTCTGAAGATATCGCCCAATCCTGCCCGCGACCACTGGCGTCTGCACCTGAACCTGCCGAAAACCGGCCGGCTCCGATGCTTCCTGCAGGACGCACAGGGCCGGATCGTACACCGCACCGACTGGGGCGAGCAGCCCGAAGGTGCCCGCGAATTCAGCCTGCCGGCCACCGGCTTGCCCGCAGGCGTATACCGGCTGACGATCAATCTCGACGGAGTTTACATCGAAACCAAAAGCGTAGCCAAACAATGACCCAAAGCAAACATCTCTCGCTATTCACTCACTTCTGAAACAATAGTTTACAATGAAAAAACAACTACTTCTGTCTGCCTTTACCCTTTGCATCGGTTCCTTTTCCCTTCAGGCGCAAGTCGCGCCGGTCATTTATTCACAAGGCCACAACAAAGGCCTGATCGGGATCAACTTCGACGCCGGCGGCAACCTCTGGGTCACCGAAAACGGCACCGGAAACGACGACGCCCAGATCACCATCATTGATCCCGCGGGCAACAAAACCCTGTTCATGAGCGGCCTGCCCAGCACCTACATCCAGGCTGCCGGCGAAGTGGTAGGTGCCTACCGGACGTATCAGCGCCCCGACAACAAGGTCCTCATTGTGGTCGGCGAAGGCTCGAACGCCAAATCGGAAACCCTGTTGCTCGTGGACAAATCCGCGTTCACACCCGGTACGCCGCTCACTATGGCTAATGTGGAAAAAACCATTGAGCACGGCAAGTTCATCCATGCGCAGGGCTTCGTGCAGTCCAACCCGTTCAACGTGGAGTGGGATGCCGACGGCAACATTTACACTGCCGATGCCGGCGCCAACTCGATTGTGAAATGGGACAAAACCACCGAGCAGTTCAGCATCGTGAAAACGATTGACCGCTTCCCCAATCCGCTGCCTTTCGGTCCGCCGATGGTAGACCCCGTGCCGACCAAAGTGCTGCGCAAGCCCGACGGCACGTTCCATGTGAGCCAACTTACCGGCTTTCCGTTTATTCAGGGCGCCGCCAATGTGTACAACCTCGACGCGGCGGGCAACCTGAGCGTATTCGCCGCCGGATTTTCCTGCCTCACCGACATGGCTTTCGACCCTCGCGACGGCAACCTCTGCGTGATGCAGTTCGGGGTGTTCGGGCCGGTGGATTCCACCCTGAATTTCATCCTTGGCTCGGCGGCAGTCATCAAAATCATGCCCGACGGCAGCCGCGACACCATCGCGCAGGGCATTGGCGGCCTGGCGCCCAGTTTCACCTTTGATGCCGCCGGCAACCTCTACGTCGCCGATCTGGTGTTCGGCCAGATACTGAAATACGACTTGCTGAGCGACGCCAAAGAAACCGCCCTCGTACAAACCTCGGTGAAAGCCTACCCCAACCCCGCCACCGACCGCGTGACCATCGAGTATGAACTGACCGAATCGGCGCCCGTCATGCTGGAAATCTTTGACCTCAACGGTCGCCGGGTAGCCGGTTCCGACGAAGGGCAAAAAAGCCCGGGCGCATATGCTGTTCGCTGGAACGGTACGGACGCGAGTGGCCGTTCGATCGCCCCCGGCATGTATGTGTACCGCCTGACGGCAGGTTCCGCCCTGGCAAGCGGGCTGATCCAGATGGTTCGGTAAATTTTGGCCTTGAAGCGTGAATTTTTTTATAAAGAAGAGGCCGGTCGCTGAACGAAGCTGCCGGCTGAATCTTTTTTCATCTTTGCCGCAACACAACTTTTTCACACATCACAACATGAAAAACTTCCCTGTCATTTTCCTCACTCTGGCGCTCGCTTGCGCAGCAGTTCTCACGTGTTGCAATGAAAAACCGGCAAGCGCCGATACCGCGCAAACACCGGCTCCCACACTGCAAGACACCGTAAAACGAGGCGAATATTTGGTCGGCATCCTCGGTTGCAACGACTGCCACTCGCCCAAACGCATGGGGCCGAAAGGTCCGGAAATCATCCCGGAACTGATGCTTTCGGGATATCCGTCCGACCGTCCCATCGGCAACCCCACCCCCGAAGCCCTGCGTGAGGGATGGGCCTTGTTCAACGCCGACCTGACCGCCGGCGCCGGCCCCTGGGGCACTACTTTCGCTGCCAACCTGACGCCCGACGACTCCGGTATCGGCGCCTGGTCTTTCGAACAATTCAAACGCGCCCTGACTGAAGGCAAAAGCAAGGGCTTGGCCGACGGGCGCATGCTCTTGCCGCCGATGCCCTGGACCAACTACATCAATATGAAGGAGGAAGACCTTCAGGCGGTATTCCAGTATTTGAAAAGTATCAAGCCGGTGCGCAATGTGGTGCCGGCACCGGTACCGCCCGCGCAGGGTTGATCGGGCGCACCGAGCGCGGTAACAATGGCAACGCGGATCACGCGGATTTTGCGGATTGCCGCGGATTTTTTTCCTATCTCAGCAAGAATGGCAACGCGGATCACACAGATCAAACGGATTTTCGCGGATTCAAAAAAATCCGCGGCAATCCGCAAAATCCGCGTGATCCGCGTTGCCATTATTGCCGCGCTCGGCACTACCCTGCTCAGCGCTCCAGCACAAACCGCGTCGCCACCCGCGCACTGCCGTCGGCAGGCTGCACGAGCAGGAAATACAGTCCGTTTGCCAGGCCGGCGGGCAGGTGCAAGGCCCTGCCCGGGGTATGTTCTCCTTCCAGCACCAGTTGCCCCTGTGCATTCAGCACCTGAATCCGGGCAGATTGGCTTTGCCCGCCTGCTATTTCCACAAACAACAAGCCGCTCGTCGGATTGGGGCGCACCAAGACTGTCGTGGAAGAGCCGCCGGCAGTATTGCGCTCCTGTGTAGCCGGCTCCTGCACGGAAGCCACATACGGCTGTACCGGACAACTGAACGTATTGATATGCGCCTCCGAACTCGTGCCGTCTTCCAGTTTGGCCGACACGAGAATGAATGCCATTTGCGCCTGCTTGGGCAGGGTGTACTCGAAAATGTCGCTTTCCCCGTTTTTCAGGTCGCCCGCCAGCGGCTTGAACCGGATGGAGCGGAAAGGGCCGAGGTTCGGGTTGCGTACTTCGTAAGTATTGCCGCCCGGAGCCGCATAGACGGCTCCATTGGCGGGTGATTTTGCCGTCATACTACCGGGCAACTGGAAATACGCAAATTTCAACGGACTGGCACAGGTGTTCGTCAGCCGCATGCGATAACGCGGGTTACCCGACGCGTCGAGCCGGATGCTCAGCAATTCGTACTTGATGCAACTGCCGGGTGGAATTTTTACGTCGCAGGCCGTTTCCTCCACAGTTTTTTGAACCGTAACCGAAAAACAGCAGGTATCACGGATGTTACACTGGTTGGCAGCCTCGTAGCACACGAGGGTGGTACCCACTGAAAAAAGTCCACCCGAGGGTGGGCCTTGCAGGCGGTTCAGGATAATACCCGGGTCAGGACAGTCGGTAGCGGCTGCGGGTTGCGGATACGCCACGGCTACGGAAGACTGGTTTGCAGGAATGCTCACCGTCTGGTCGGGCGGGCAAACCAGGTCCACGTCTGTGACCACCAGTTTCAGGATGTAGGTGACCACGGAGTCGCAGCCGCCGGCAGTCGGCAGGGTTTGTACCACGGTGTCGGATTGTGTGTAGTCGGTTCCGCCGAGGGAGATGGTATCGCCGGGGTAGAATTCGATGGTTTGTTGTACGGCGATGCTGTCGCAAGGCCCGCAGCGGGAGCAAAAGGTATATTGCGATACCGACAGGGGCACGGATTGCGGGAGTGCGGGCGAATTAAACGCAACGGTAATCTGGGCGAATTCCACCTTTGGCGGCACCTGACTGCCAGGGTACGGTACAATGGTGACGGGGAGGTCCTCGGCCAGCGCACACCCCTCACCGAGGTTTCCATATTTGTCGAACTTGCCCAAAATCGTGCCGGCAAACGGGGAAACCTGCTGACTTATGTTGGTGGTGAAACAAATTTCGGTGCCACGACCGGCAAGTTGATGTGGACTGGGCAAAAACGAACTCACGACCGTTGGCACCTTTTTCGCCCAGAGCAAGTTGCCGTTTTTGTCGGTCTTTACCACGATGTACGAACGCAAATTCGTAGTGGAGACCCGTGTCTGAATCCCGATTGCATATCCGTCATTCACCCGTACGAGGCCCAGGGGAACAGGGTTATTCCCCATCGAGTCAAGTATCTCGATTTTTTTTAGCCAGAGCAAGTCGCCGTTCGGTGTGTTCTTTTTTATCCAAATCGCCAGCCCGCTTTGCGTCATGGTGGACACCAGACTGCCATCGTGGTCGAGCACCAGACTGCCGCCGAACAGATCGGCGCCTGGAGTCTGGGTTGATATAGCCCAAAACGGCATGCCGGTGTTCATGTCAATTTTCATCAGGCCGTTGCGCCATTCAAAGCCACCTACGGAGGTGTCGCGCAAAACGCCGAACGCGTACAGCGTATCCTGATTAACTTCGATGGAGGTCAGTGCCGCTATTTTGCTGTAGTGCCAAGCACTGCCGGCAATGTTGCCAGTTGCGCGGTCAAACGTAACCATTTCTGTAGTGAAATCAGCGACTGATGTCAGTCGCAAATACGCGAGCAAGTAGTCGCCGCCCGGTTTTTTTTCCACCACTTCATAGCTGAGCATGTCCTCAAAAGCTAAAGAATATCGTTTGATCCACAACATTTGATCGGTTGAAGGGCTGTAGCGAAAAACCAAAATACTTGTCATGCTGCCATCCGAGGTGGTGCTGCCCACGAGCATACCCTCCGAATCCTCAATGAGTGTTTGGACAAACACATTGCCCACCTGACCGAACTGCCGCACCCACAGGTGTTTCCCCGTCGTGTCAAATTTGGCAAATGTCAGCCCCTGTGACGTGCCGCCGCAAATGTAGTAGCCGCCGTCGGCGGCAGGCACAATCACCCGCCCATTCATGCCCTTGTAGGATTTGAAAAACGACCCCGGCTTGTCGCAATGCAGGGAGTCCAGCCGGATATTGTTGGTCACCAGGGTGTCGCAACCGCCGGTGGAAGACGGTTCGTATGAAATAACCTGCGCATTGGTTTTATACACCATGCCGCCGATGATGACGGAATCGCCAGGCAGCAGCACGATTTCCCGCGTGGCCTGGGGCTGGTTTTTCAGGCTGATAACCAGGCTGTCGGACGACGTTCGCCCGCAGCCATCGGTGGTCGTCAGTGTAAAAATGCCGTCGTGCGTCACGAGGTATGTCGGGCTGTGTGAACCGTCCTGCCAGGTGTACGACACGAAGCCGCTCAAGCCGGCGCCCAGCAACAGCGAGTCGCCGGGGCAAATGCCGGTGTTCGGCCCGAGGTCAAGCGGAAGTGTGGGCGGATACTGGAAAACCAGGCTGTCGAGGTTGTTCGCATAGTCGCACTCGGCGATGCCGTTGTACGGAAAACCTGCCGGGTCCACCGGCGTGCTTTGCCCGCTTTCGATGCCGGCGAGAGTGTACACTTTGGCGTAATTGCCCCAGTAGGCGAGGTTTGGCAGCGTGCCGGTTTGGCAGGAGTCGGGCTGCAGGCTGTCAATTTGCAAGGAAAACAGGTCGAGCAAAGTGGCGGCACTCGTCAACGGATTGCTATCGTACACACCGACGTTCAGCGGGCCGGAGTAGGGTTGTTTGCCGGTATTACAAAGCCGGTAGGCGACAAAGGCCGCCGAGTCGCAGCCCACGGATTCGATCCGAAACGAGAGGTCGGGTTTGTCGGTGCAGACCAGATCGGCACAAAACGGGCAGTTTTCGAGCAGGGTCATTGATCCGGGGGCAAATGCCATGGCCACCGGCTGCCGGTTGGCGGCGCTGATAGACACCGTTTGCTGGGCAGCAAAATTCACGGGATTCAGCACCGTCGAATCCTCCACCGGATACGGCGCCAATCCGCAATCGAAATCCATGTTGAGGTTCAGGTCGGTTTTAAGCACGGTGGTGTAATGCCCCAACTGGCCGTAACGGGCCGTAAACAGCCCGAAAAAGAGGTGCGACCCAATACGCTCGATCTGGTTGTTTTGCAAGTCTTCGGCACTGGGATAAAAATAGTTGCTGCTGTCCAGAATTTTGGAAACCAGCAGATTGCCGTCTTTGTCGGTCTTCAGCAGATGCCGGCTGGTGTAGCCGCACCAGATGATGTAGCCGTCGGGCACGGCCAGAATGTCCCGCGGCAGTACCGGGTACTCGGCCGGGAACAAGAATTTTTTCACCCAGAGCACCTGGCCGTCCAGTGTGGTTTTTTGGAGGTAAACGGGCACGACCTTTCCCGCCCCGTTGATCGTGTTGCTTGTTTCGATTCCGTGGTACAAGACGATCAGGCTGGAGTCGTCCACAAGAATATCGCCGGCGCTGAAATACGAGGCCTGCGAAAAATTTGTAAGCCCCGTACGCGACCAAACGACATTGCCCGTGACGGCGTCTAATTTGGTCAGCACCATGCGTCGGGAAGTGGCAAAATTCTGTACCGTGTCGGTAAAACCTGTGGCATACAGGGCGCCGCCGTGCTGCACCATGCTGGTAAAATTCTGGTTGCTTTTCAGGGCGTAGCGCCGGGCAAAAGCAGGCACAATTTGCCCTGTAGCCCGATCCAGTTCCAACACTTCGCCGGTGCGCGTCGTGAACCCGGTGGTTCTGGGGTTTTGGTACAGGAGGAAGTTTCCGCCCGGCGATTTTTCCAAAATACCGCCGTCTGTCGCCTGATTGCTGTCAAACTTGTGCGCCCAGATGACCTGATCGGTAGCCGGATCGTACCGGAATGCAAAACCCTTGACGACCGAGGAAATGTCGGTGTGCCCGCTGCCCACGATCATGCCTTCCGAGTCCACGATGATTTCCCCGATGCGGATTTCTTCTTGCGGGACCGTCGTGGTTCGCACCCACAAAAAGGTGCCGTCGGGGGCCATTTTGGCAATAGCCATACCGGTGCCTTTGCGCCCGGCCAGGTACAGGTTGCCGTCGGGGGCGGCACGCAGTGCAGTCATGTATTCATATTTGTCCTGCGCTCCGTAGATTCTTAAAAACGTGGTCGGTTGGCAGGAGTCGGGCGTTTCGGGGCAAAACGGGCAGGACTCCCGGACGGTCACGGGATCCGGCGTCGGGCTGAGGGCAATGGCCTGCTGCGTGGTCGTGGAGGCCGATGCCGACATGGGATAGTTGGTCATCAGCTCCATCGCTACCGAGTCGGGCAATAGCCAGGGCTGATAACGGCTGCATTCAAACTCAATATCGAGATTCAGGTCGGTCTTGAGCAGGGTCGTGTACTGGTCGGCGGCGCTGGTCGGGGCCACATCGGCCACGAACAGGTGCCCGCCGAGCAGTACCATCTGGTTTTGCTGTTCACCGTTGTCGCCATTGAGAAAAGGCGGGTTTGCGAGTCGTTTGCTCGTGAGCAAATTGCCCTGCTTGTCGGTCTTCAGCAAGTAGCGGTCGGTGTCGCCTCCCAGAATGACGTAGCCATCAGGCACGGCCACCACTTCTTTGGGTAGCGTGCTCACCATATATTTTCTGGCCCAGAGCGTCTCCCCGCTGAGGGCGTTTTTTTGGAGGTACAACGGTACGGGATTGCCGGAACCGTCATTGATGTCGTAGGTGGTTTCGCTGCCGTGGTAGAGCATGACTACGCTCGTATCGTCGAGGATCATATCCCCTCCACTGAAGTACGACGGTTTCACCCAAGAATGGTGCCCGGCCTCGCCCCGAAGCACCTGACCGGTTGTGGCGTCTATTTTTATCAACAAAAAACGCCGAGCATTAAAAAGGCCCACACCGTAACCGCTTGCGTACAGCGCCCCATCGCGAATAGCCAGCGAAGTGAACGACTGATCGTAATTTGCCAGGCTGTACCGGTAAGCAAACCCGGGCACGACCTGGCCGGTGGTACGGTTCAGTTCCAGTATTTCGGGGCGCTTGGACTGTGCGTCCACGAACACGTTTTGGTACAGCAGGAAATTGCCGCCGGGCGTTTTTTCCAGAATACCACCATCCACTACCGGCATCGGCGTGACGAACTCGTAGGCCCACAGCATTTTGTTCGCCTCGGGGTCGTACCGAAAAGCAAGGCCTCTGGCTCCAACACCGCGGCTTCGGTGCCCGCTGCCCACGATCATGCCCTCCGAGTCCACGATGATCTCGGCTACAATGACCGGTTCGAAGGAGGGTTGCAGAAACGAGCGCGTCCACAGAAACTCGCCGTCAGGGGTCATCTTGCTGATGGCCGTACGGGTACCTTTCAGGCCCGCGAGGTACAGGTTGCCGTCGGGTGCAGCGCACAGGGCCGAGTGGTTTTCGACTTCGCCCGGCTCGCCGAGGAGTTTCAAAAAGGTGTTGGGGTGGCAGGAATCGGGCACCTGGGCAAGTGAAATCTGGAGCGCCAGCAGCGCGAGAACAACGGTAGTCAGATGTTTGAACATGGTTTAACGATTATGATTTTGAAAAAAACTTGCATGCTGCTGCCCGGTGTGACAACAATGGCAACGCGGAGGACGCGGATTTTGCGGAGGCATGCGGATTTTTTTGAATCCGCGAAAATCCGTTTGATCGGTGTGATCCGCGTTGCCATTGTTACCGCGCTCGGCACTACCCCGCTCAACGCTCCAGCACAAACCGCACCGCCACCCGCGCACTGCCGTCGGCAGGCTGCACAAGCAGCAAATACAGTCCGTTGGCCAGACCCTCAGGCAATTGAAGCGCCTCGCCGGAAGTATGTTTCCCTTCCAGCACCAACTGCCCCTGTGCATTCAGCACCTGAATCCGGGCCGATCCACTTTGCCCGCCCGCTATTTCCACCAACAACAAGCCGCTCGTCGGATTGGGGCGCACCAAGAATGTCGTGGCAAAGCCGCCGGCAGCATTTCGCTCCTGTGTGGCCGGCTCCTGTACGGAGGCCACATACGGCTGCACCGGACAACTGAACGTGTTGATGTGCGCCTCCGAACTCGTGCCGTCTTCCAGTTTGGCCGACACAAGGACGAACGCCATTTGCGCCTGCTTGGGCAGGGTGTATTCGAAAATATCACTTTCCCCGTTTTTCAGGTCGCCTGTCAGCGGCTTGAACCGAATGGACCGGAAAGGGCCGAGGTTGGGGTTTCGCACCTCGTAGGTGTTGCCGCCCGGAGCCGCATAGATTACCCCATTGGCGGGCGCCTTGGCCGTCATGCTACCGGGCAATTGGAAGTAGGCGAATTTCAGCGGACTGGCGCAGGTGTTGGTCAGCCGCATGCGGTACCGCGGATTTCCCGACGCGTCGAGCCGGATGCTCAGCAATTCGTACTTGATGCAACTGCCGGGCGGCATTTTCAGGTCGCAGGCCGTTTCGTCGGCTGCCGGCTGAATGGCGACGGTGAAGCAGCAGGTGTCGCGGATACCGCAATGGTTGGCGGCTTCGTAGCACACTACCGTTTCGCCCACGGGGAATGCGCCGCCAACCGGCAAGCCCTGCACGAGGGTGAGCACGATGTCGGGATCAGGGCAATCGGTGGTTGCCGTGGGCAAGGGGTAGGTCAGGTTTACCGAGGACTGGTTGGCCGGCACCGGTACTGTCAGGTTGCCGGGGCAAGCCAGGTCCACGTTCGTGATCACGCGCCGGAGAATGTAGGTGACGACCGAGTCGCAGCCGTCGGCTGTCGTCAGGGTTTGCACCACGGTGTCGGGTTGGGTGTAGGGCGTGCCGGCGAGGATGATAGTGTCGCCGGGGTAGAACTGGATGGTCAACGTGGTGGGAATAGGCTGAGGTAGCACGACCACCGCCACGGTATCGCGCAGGGTTCTTCCGCAGGGATCGGTGGCTTCCAGGACATACGTTCCGGTCGAGTCAACCGATATGGCCTGTGTTGCCGGTCCGTTCGACCAGTTGTACGTCACAAATCCCGTTCCCGCGTCGAGGGTGAGGGCCTGACCGGCGCAAAGAATCCGGTCGGGACCAAGGTTGGGTTTGGGCGGAGCAGGCGGGTACTGGAAAGCAATGCTGTCCAGGTTATTTGCGTAGTCGCACTCGGCGATGCCGTTGAACGGGAAATCGGCAGGGTCCAGGGGCGTGATTTGCCCAATTACGATGCCGGCAAAGGTGTACACCTTCGGATAATTTTTCCAGTTTGCGAGATTAGTCAACGTGCCGGTTTGGCAGGAATCGGGCGGCAGATCGAGGATTTGCAACACCAGCACGTCAAGCAAGATGGCCGCGCCGGTCATCGGGTTGCTGTCGTACACGCCTATCTGCAGCGTGCCGTCGAAGGGCTGTTTGCCCGAGTTACAGAGCCGGTAAGTGCCAAATGCCGCCGAGTCGCAGCCGATGGAATCAATTTGGAAGGAGATGTCGGGTTTGTCGGTGCAGGGTGGATCGGGGCAGTTTGGGCAGGTGCTCCGGATGGACATGTCCGTCAATTGGAGTGTGGTCGTTGCGGCCTCCTGGGTTGTCGGGGCGGCAAACACGTTTTGCTGCGTCGGCAGGTTGATCGGGTTGGCTACATCGAACACCGGTACCTGTTCCGGGACATAGTTGCTGCAATCAAACCCGATACCGAGGTTCAGGTCGGTTTTGAGCAAGGTGGTGTACTGGTCGG
>JAEUUV010000316.1 GCA_016787285.1 Saprospiraceae bacterium
ACCATCTTGTCTTCCACCTCCTGCACCAGTTCCATGAAGTGTTTTTCGCGTTTGAGTTCGCGGCTGCGGTGCAGCGGTAAGTCCACTTTGACGTGCTCGACGATATGCGAAGGGGCCGATTTCATCAGGTAGATGTCGTCGCCGAGATAGACCGCCTCGGCGATGTCGTGGGTGACAAAGACGACGGTCGAGTGAAATTTTTCCCAGAGATTGATCAGGAGTTCCTGCATTTGGAGCCGGGTTTTGATGTCGAGCGCGCCAAACGGCTCGTCCATGAGCAGGATATCGGGGTTGGCCAACAGGCTGCGGGCAATGGCCACCCGTTGCAGTTGGCCGCCCGAGAGGGTAGGGTATTGGGCGTATTTGTTCTCGTGGCCGGCCAGTCCTACCAACTCGATCATTTCCTGCGCTTTTTGCAGGCGGGTCTTTTCATCCACACCCTTGAACTGAAGTCCCAGCGCCACATTTTCCAGGACGGTCATCCACGGAAACGAGGAGTATTGCTGAAAAACCATGCTGATGCGGGACTCATCGGTCACTAATTTGTCGTTTACCTTGACGGTGCCACTGCTGGGCTTCTGAAGTCCGCAGATATAGCGCAGGATGGTGGATTTTCCGCTACCCGACACCCCGAGCAGCACGACGAACTGTCCTCGCCCGGGATGGTCTTCCACGAGCAGGTTGAAATCCTGAATGATGTACGATTTCCCGCCGTCGTAACTCTGGCTGACGTTTTCCAACTGAATGATGTTGGGCAATTGGGTATCCTGAAATTTCACCATGACTATTTTGTTTTTGAAGCGCCGGCCAGTTTGAATTCCCCCATGACCGTGAGGACGATGCCGGCAAGCACACCGATCCCGACCAGCGCTCCCGACAACAGGGTCGGAAACAGGGCTTTGGCCAGCAAAACCAGCAGGATGAAAAAGATGCCGTACTGGCATTCCTGAATGCCCGGCCACTTGTTTTTCAGGTATTTGTGCGGATTCAGGCGCGTGTCCATGTAGGAAAAGATGCGGTCTTGCACAAAACCGATCAGGATGATGAGCAGCAGAATGGCGAACACCCGGTCAATCTGCCCCATCTTGCTTTTGATAAAAATCAGGCCGCCGATGCCGCCCTGCCGGTTGAGCAGTTCGGCGATGATGATGTAAGTCCAGGAAATGGCGGTCAGCACGCGGATATCGTCCATCAGGCGACTGAAAACTGCGGGCAAATAGACGCTGCGGAATGCCTGCCAATTGTTGGCGCTAAGTGTGAAAGCCGTCTGCACGTACACATCCTCTACCTCGCGGATGCGCTGCACGATCACCGGCAGCAGGTAAACCAGAATGCCGAAAGCCAAAAAGGCGACTTTCATCGCGTCCTCCAGGCCAAACCAGACGATGAACAGGCTGGTGAGCGCAGAGAGCGGCAGGTATCGGAGCGCATCTACCTGGCGGCTGAACAGCCCGCTGAACAGGGGAATCAGGCCCAGTAAAAAACCAAGGGGCAAGGCGATGAGCAGTGCCCAGAGGTAGCCCTGTATGTTCAGCCATATGCTGCGCAGGGTATTGGAAACCAGTTCGTCGTGAGCAATAAGTTGCTGAAACGCGCCCGGGATTCTGGTGGGCGGCGGCAGCACCGGATATACTTTTTCAAACGATTTGGCGCCTGCCAGCAGCAGGGAATCCTGCCGCAGGATGGAGTCCCGTTGCGCGGGGGTGATGGTGGTGTCCAGCGCGGAGGGAAGCGCCGTAAGTCCGCCGTCCACGAGAGGGCGTTGGGTAGCAAACGCTTCCGCCAGCGCCCACCAGAGCGCCAGCGTAATCACGACCCCTGCAACGGCAAGGAGCGCCTGATGGCCGAAGCCTAATTTGCCCCGGAGTTTGAACAACGACATATCGGATTCGTATGAGATGGAGTAAAACCTTAGTCAGACATTGTGGCTGGGCGACTGCCGGTCGCCCAGCCACTTGCGCTTAGTCTTTTTTGCCGCCGCGCTTGGTGTTTTCACCAAGCGCTACCGAGTGCGAGTGCGCTTGGTGAAAACACCAAGCGCGGCGTTTACCGAGACCTTCCAGGTTTGATAAACCTGGAAGGTCTCCTGTGAGAATTATTCGCCGACCAGTTCAAAATCAGTCCGGCGGTTTTTGGCCCGGCCCTCATCGGTGTCGTTGCCGGCCACCGGTTTGTCGGGGCCGTTGCCGATGATGATGAATCGGTTCCGGGGCATCTGGTAGGTGGATACTAAGTACTCCACCACGGCTTTGGCCCGCTTCAGGGAGAGCGCCTTGTTGGCGGCAGCATTGCCCACGTTGTCGGTGTTGCCCTCAATGCGGATGCGGGCATTGGAAAACGCCCGGGCGATGTCCACGAATTCCTTGTCAATGATGTATTTGGCGTTTTCATCCAACTGAAATTCGCCGCTGCGGAACGAGATACTCAGGCGCTTGGTGGCCACGGCGCTGCGGGTACGGGCGTCGCCGGTGGCTACGGTAAACTCTTTTTGACCTTCGGCAGCCTGGCCGGGAGCGGAGGCAAGTGCCGTGGCCGCCTTGATGCTTTCGGTGTTGATGGCCAAACGCCAGTTCGGCACTTTGCCTTCGATATAGCCCAATTGCTGGTACGTGATGGTCATCCGGTTGTAGAGGTTTTCGCCGGTCACGCCTTTGTAGGCGGGGTTCATGCCAAAAAAGTTCAGGTTGTCGCCGTGGGTACAGAGGCGGACATTGTTGATGGATTTGAGGGCGGCTTCTTCGGAAACGCCGTCGAAATTCTGGGAAAGGATTTTGGCCGCCTTGCGCTTGTTGGTCTCGCTGCTATTGATCTCTGCGGCGCCTTTCATCCAGCCCTCGTAGAGTTTGGCGGCTTTGTCGCGGTTTTGTTCCAACCAGGCGCCTTTGGCGATGAACGCGTCGGCGATGATGTTGGACGCCGAGCGCGTGCTTTCCAGAATTCGGGAGCCGGGCACCGCCTGCACGCAAAGTTCGTCGTCGGGACTCCACACCACGGCGGCGTCTACCTGCTGGCTTTTGAACACCTGGGCGGCGTCAATGGCGCTGGGTTGTTTGACGATTTCGATGTCGGAGGATTTCATGCCGGCGGCTTCGAGCAACCAGATCAGGAAGGAGTGGGAAGGCGTCAATTCCGCCACGGCCACTTTTTTGCCCTTCAGGTCGCTGACGGAACTGATGCCCCGGCGCACCACCACGGCATCGCCGCCCCGCGACCAGTCGGCCTGGAACACAATGCGCGGGTCGAACGCCGCGAGGGCCGACATCTCGGTCGGCAGTGCATCCACCGTACACCAGAGCAGGTGTACGTCGCCGTTTTTGAAAGCGGCGCGGCTGGCCTCGAAGTCGTCGAGCACCTTGAAATCTACCTTGAACCCGTAGTCTTTGTAAAACCGGGACTCGGTATTTGCCTTGAAACCCTCGTTGAAATACTGGCCGCCGGCATAGCCGCCCCAGGTGACGACGCCGACTTTTATGGTGCCGGGGTCGGAATCGCCGGTGTCGGTTTGGGCATTTTCTTCGATGAATTTCTTGCCGGCTTCTGTGTTGTTGAAAATGAGTTTGCCGCCGAAATAGACGCCGCCAACGACGAGTACGGCGATCAGGAGTTTAGAAAAAGAGGTTAATCGTGCCATGATGGATGGATGGTTTTCGTGAACAACCGCCCCCCCCCTGCAACGCAGATACAGGCCGGTCAAGAGCCACAAAAATACGCCGATGCACCGGAAAATAAAGTTTATTTCCTGCAACGCTTGCATCTCCCGAATCAGCGACCTGAAACGATTTGCAGCCCTAATCGGTTAGCAGGATTTTTCCGGAAAAACTCCGGCCCTGACCGTCAAGTATCCGGAATACATACCAGCCGGCGGGCAGCCCGTCGCGACGGAATTCGAAGGTTTGCCCGGAAAACTGCGCCGTGCGAACTGGTTGCCCCAGGGCGTCGAACAGGTCGAAGCGTTTTTCGCCGGGGAGGTCTTCATCAGCAACAAATGTGGCTACATCACGCGTCGGGTTTCCCCAAACCCGCCAAAGTAGCAGATGCTTCTGAGGCTCGTCCACCTGAACCAGCAAACGGCCAATCATGTGCCAGACGGTATTGGTGAAGATGGGCGGATTGAAGTCGAAAATGATGGACGCCGTATTGTTGAGCAGTGTCCCAATAGGCAAGTCCGGCAACTGGTTGATCTCAAAAGTGAAAAAGCCATGCGAAGCGGGTTCGTTCACGTTGCTGTCGGGCAGCATGATGGGGGAGAAGAGGACTTCGAGGGTGTCGGCGCCGCGAATCTGCCAGGTATGCGGGTGTGAAGCGCTCAAGGGACGAAACGATACCACATCCAATCCGACGGGCAACACATCGCGGAGCAGCACCCGATAGGCAGTATCGGTACCGGTGTTTTGGAAATCAATGGTGTACTGCAACGGAATATTTTGCTCCAGAATCCGGTTGTCGCCGGCGCCGGTTGGCGCGGCTGTTTTTTGGTTTGGGTCGTAAGCGCCGATCACTTCGCGGCAGGCAAAATCGTAGTCGGCAGGGCCTTTTTCCAGCCAGAAGGCATTGATGTAGCCGGGGGTCAGGCCCTTGCAGTTTTCCAGCGCTACGGCCGTCAGCGTTCCGTCGTCTCGTTTGGTGGCCTCCATGCGCCAGGTAGCGCCGTCGGCAGGCAGGTCCACGGTCAGGCTTTCATGTGCGGTCAGGCTGAACACATCGGTCTGGAACGTTTCGGCATTTCGGATGATTCGGTATTCGTGGGGCGCCTGTGTCGGAGCGTCGCCGATGTTTGTGATGGTGAAACGAACGGCCGTGTCGGCAAGGCACTGTGCCATGAGTGTGATAACGGAAAAAGCCGGAAGGATAGTCGGACACAGGTTTTGTGCCGTGGCGAAGGACTCCCAGCAGAGGGTATGGCCGAACAGAAACGTGTCGCAACGGGTTTTTACCTGGAGTTTCACGACTGCTTTTTCGAACGGGCCAAGGTCGCCCGGATCAAAAAACAGAGTATCGCCGCTTGATCCGGATGATGCCGGCTCGGTAGCCAGCATCTCGAAAACTGGTGGTACGACCACTGCGATCCGTACGTCTTGAGCCGGGATTGCGCCGGTATTCTGGGTGGAAACTGACACCTCGGATTGCACAAGACAGCCCCGAAAAACGCTGGGCAATTCCAGTCGCGTGGTCAGTTCCGGGCATTGATTTTTGGGGCGAAGCAAAAATGATGCGTGCAGGGTATCCAGCGGTGAAGGGCCGGGAATCAGGCTGATTACAGCCGTACAGGCCTCCCAGTATCCGGTCGGAAACTGTGGAAGCGAGAGCGACAAGGGGCCTTTTTCCAAAAAATGAAAATGTGCCAACCCGCTGGAGTCGGATGGACGGGTGCTCATTTGAATCGCGCCGTCAAGGTGAATTTGTACACCGGTAACCGCAGTGACAGACGGGTCGGGTATACAATCAGCGTCACTGTCCAGCAAAACTTCCACACGCACGGGAGTGCGGTTGCAATATGCTTCCACTTCGGCAGGCGTATTGCAGTCCGGTGCATTATCGTAGATATACACCGAGCCGGGGGCGTTGTACAGGATGTTGCAAACGGGCAAAATCGCGCACTCGGAAAGCATGTAATTCCCGTGGATGTCCAGGAGGTTATCTCCGTCGCCAAAAGAACCGAGGTTTTTCAGGCCATCCAGATTGGACAACACGGCGTTCCCGGCCAGCCAAATCTCTCTATCCACAAAAACAAGACTTTCCAGGCCATTGAGGGTAGTCAATGACGGATTTGAGTTGATTGCCAGACTTGCGGTCGAAGCGACATTTTTCAATCCTTCGAGACTTTCCAGCGAAGTATTGGCCTGGATGATGATGCCTTCCGGAACAGTGACAAGCCCCTCCAGACCTTTGGTGGTTTCCAAAAAGTAGCAATCCTGAATAGACAAGGTTTTTCCAACCGAACTCAGGTGCTCCAGGCCGCTCATGCTCAACACATTCGTGAAGAATACCGAGAAAATATCGCCGACAGTTGCAAGATTATTCAGCCCCTGGAAAGACTCAAGAGCAAAGTTGTATTCCGTGCTGAAATATCCTCCAATGGACTTCAGGCTATCCAGTCCGGCAAACGATTCCAGCGCATCGTGGTTGCCGATCCAGAAGTTCCTGCCCACGGATTCCAGTTTGTCCATACCGGTAAAATCTATCAGTTTGGCGTTGTACCGGAAGGTCATATCCGAACCAATGGTTTTCAGGTTGCCTAAGCCATTTACACTTTCCAGGGCCGGATTATTGTACACATTTAACTCTGTTCCGATACTCTCGAGGTTGTCCAGCCCGTCCAGATTGACCAATTCAGGATTTCCTTCAATGAAAAGTCCCTGTGGGATGCTCCGGACTTGCTGAAGCCCGTCCAGGGTGATCAGGTCTGAATTATTCAGGACAGACAGGCGCCCGCCGATCGAATCGAGACCGGCAAAACCCCGCAAGTCATCCAGGGCGTGGTTCTCCTCAATACGCAGGTTTCCACCAATGGTTTTCAGGTTTATCAGGCTGTCCAGATTAACCAGAGTTGGGTTTTGCAAAATCGAAAAACTGCCGCCGACGTGCCGCAAACGTCCCAAGCGATCCAACTGAGAGAGCATGGGTAGCCCGGCAAAGGACACCGAGCCGCCCACTGAGTCCAGTTGCTCGAACCCGAACAGGTCAACCAATTTGGGATTATCGTAAATGAAAAAGGAGCCACCGGTGGCGTGCATCTGGTGAAAACCGTTGAAATAATTGAGGATGGCGTTGTTTGAAACATTGAAAAAACCGCCGACGTGTAGCAGGCTGTCCATGCTGCCGAATCGCACGAATTTATCGTTGTACCCAAACGTAAAGTTGCCACCCATGGATTTCAGGCGGTTTAGGCCGAACATCTCGTCCAGTGTCGGATTTAAATATATTTCCAGATCGCCCGGCAGGGTATCCAGACTGTTAAGCCCGTTGATGCGTACCAAGACAGGATTTTCTCTGATTCGAATACTCGTGCCGAGCGTTTTCAGGTTATTCAGGCCGTTTATCTCATAAAGATTCGGGTTTTGCAATACAAATACTTCGCCGCCAATGGATTCCAGACTATCCAGGTCGTTTATATCCAGCAAGGCCGTTGTCTCCACCGTAAAGTTGCCGCCGATAGTTTTCAGTTTTTCAAGCCCGGATACGCCGGTCAATTGATTGTTTTCACTGAACCAGACATCACCGCCGATGCTTTGCAGGTTACCCAAGCCATCCAGATTTTGCAGTGTCGAATACGCCACCCGGAACGAACCGCCTACTGTTGTCAGGCTTTCCATCCCGTGCAAATTTTGCAACTGCGGGCTTCCGCCCGGCTCGAAGTCGCCGCCCACATACGTCAGGTCGCCGAGCGGAGTCAAATCCGATACATTGCTTCCGTGATGCCAAAAATGCCCGCTAATCGAATCCAGATTTTCCAGTCCGGTCAGGCTTTCCAGCCCGGGGCTATAATTTATCCAAACGTTGCCACCGATTTTTTTCAGGTTTTCCAAGCCCTTTAGATCTTTCAGGACAGGATTGTTGAAAAAGGCCAGCCCACCGCATGAGTCGAGATTGCGCAGGCCGGTCAGGTCATTCAGCACAGGGTTATTGTCGGCAAAAAAGGATCCCATATACTCCACTTCATTCATCGCATTCAGATTTTGAGTATTGGTGTTTTGCAGCACAACCGGCCCTACTATTCGCACACATCCCGGGTAGTCGAATTGAAATGCATCAACTTGTGTCTGACCGTAAAACTGAATACCGTTCGGAGCGCATGAAAGTCCTTTCGGCAGCGGTTCGCCGATCGTGTGCCAGATGGAAGCCTGTAGCAATAAGGCGTTGTCGAAGTGGGTAATCAAATAGGTAGAAATGGTTGTGCCTGTTGGCAGATCGGGATTTTGTTCCACGCTGAATGTGAAAAAACCGCGCGAACCGGCCAGGTTTGTCAGGCTGTCGGGCAAGTCAATAACGGAGAAGGTCACTTCCAGTTCGTTGCCGGAACGAATGACCCACTCGAACGGATGCGACGCGGCCACAGGCTGGAACGAGGCCGGATTCAACTCCGGCTGAAATGCCGTTCGCAGTACGACATGGCGTACGGTGTCGCTGCCCGGGTTTTGAAATTCAAGGGTGTACTGAAGCGGCTGTCCGGGGGCCAGTAAGTATGTGGCTCCAACGCCTGTGGGCGTAGCCGTCAGTCGTGGAGGCAGCGCGGATGAGGGCGATGCAACGACCTGACGGCAATCAAAATCGTAGTTCACGCCCTCTTTTTCCAGCCAAAATACCGAAACCAGTCCGGGAGTGAGACCGCCACAGCCTTCGGAAAACGCAGCAGTGCGGCTGCCGTCGTCGCGTTTGGTGGCTTCCAGGCGCCAGGTTGAGCCGTCGGCGGGTACCCGAACGGTCAGTGTTTCCTGCGGAGCCAGACTGAACGTGTCGGTGCGCTGGACGTATTTGTTTTTGATGATTTTGAAGGTGTGCAGGTTTTGGGTAGCCGCTCCGCCGATATTTTTCAGTACAAAAACCACCGAATCACCCACGCAGGTGGCCGAAACATTGATTTCGGAAGCCGACGACGGAACTGCAGGACAGGTATTGGCGGCCGTGGCATAAGCCGACCAGCAAACCGATTGGCCCGACACCACGCCGCTGCACTTGGCACGTACGGTCATGTACACACTTGCCGTTTCGAAGGGCAGCAGGTCGCCGAGGTCAAAAAAAAGCGTGTCACTGGCCTGCGCCGCCAATGCCGGATCGGACTGTACCAATTCCACTTCAGGAGGCAGGACAACCGCCGTAGAGGTTCCCTGCGCCCCGGTGGTACCGATATTTTTGATGAAAACCGACACCTCTGATTGCTCCAGACAATCTTCCTGGAAATCGGAGGGCAAGCCCAGTCGCACGTCGAGTTCGGCGCAGACTCGCAGTGGTTTGAGCAGGAACGTGGCGCGGAGCGTATCGCCGGGCGAAACGGCGCCCGGGTCGAACGTTTGGTTGTTCGGACAAACCTCCCAGTTTTCGGTGGAAAACTGCTGCACCGAGAGGGTAAACGGCGTTTGGTCTATCGTTTGAAAATAGATGGGGGCATTGCCCGGGCAGGGGCGCAGTTCGGATTGTACCGTTCCGGCAAGTAACACGGTGGCTTCGGTCGCAGGCAATGCCGCCGGGTCGCCGGGCTGGCAATCGCCGTCTGGGTCGGTCAGCACCTGCACGGCGACGGGCGTCAGTACACACTGGCCGAACACCTCTGCCGGATCGTTGCAACCGGGGGCATTTGAGTAGATAGTAATTTTGTCGGGAGAAAGAACCAGGTGCCGGCAGACACCGGCCACTGCGCAATCCGAAAGCAGCTGATTCTCATATATTTCTATGGAATACCCAACCCTGTTCAGGTTGTCCAATGCCGAGATATCGGACAAGGCTTCGTTCTGAACGATGTGCAGGGTAGTGCCGACCCACCGGATCTTTTCCAGGCCGGCCAGATTGGTCAGTACGGAATTGCCGGAAATGACCAAATAGGCACCGACCGAGTCAAGGTTGTGCAGGCCGTTCAAACTGCCGAGTTGCCCGTTCGAGTAGATGGTAACCGATCCGGGTGTTTGCGTGATCTGGCTTAAGGCAGTCAGATCGGTGAGTGCCGGATTCAGCGAAATTTCCAGGTCTGAGCCGAGGTTTGTCAGGTTTTCCAAACCGGCAAGGCTGGTCAGAGCGGGGTTTTCTTTCACATAAAAAGCGTTGCCAACCGTGTTCAGTTTTCCCAGGCCGGAAATGTCGGCCAGGACTGTATTTTGTTTTAGCAAAACACTGCCCGCAACGGTTTGTAGCATGTTGAGGCCATCCAGTGTGCTTAGTTTTTCACAAGTTTCGATGCTGAAATCATACCCGCTGCAGGTCACATTGTTCAGCCCCTGTAGGCTTGTCAGGTTCGGGCTGTTCAGAATTTTGCAACCTTGCGGCAACGAGTCCAAACCCTGTAGACCGTTGAGGGAACCGAGCGCGGTGTTGTATTGGAGGATCATTTCGCCGCCGATCGTTTCAAGATTGGAAAACACGGACAGGTCGGTCAACTGCGGCAAATACTGGAGTGAAAAACCGCCACCGATACTCGTCAGGTTGCTCAGCGGTGAAAAATCAGTCACAAAGCCTTGCCAGGACAAGTCAAAACCTCCGCCGAGGGTGGTGATATTTTGCAACCCGTCCAGTGAGGTGAGCGAGGGGTTGGCGCTGATGCCCATTCCACCACCGATAGTGGTAAGGTTTGCCAGTCCACTGATGCTGTACAACTGCTCGTTGCCGCCGATGGACAAACTGCCGCCGAGCGAGTCGAGGTTGCGCAACCCCTCCAGATTTTGAAGCCAGATATTGCCATGCAGGAACAAATCACCGGTAATAGTTGTGATTTCATGCAGACTGTCGAGGTTCGAGACTGTCGAACTGATGATCCGGACATTGCCTTCGATCCAGGTGCAACCGGGATAGTTTGCCTTGAAATTATTGACCTCTTCCTGGGAAGTGAAATCAATGCCACCCCATGGACACTGCGCCAGGGCAGCAAAAGGGTTGAAGATCGCAAAGAGTGCAAAAGCAAGTAAATTTTTCATTTGAGCAAGACTCGGTGAAAGGTAAAAAATCGAAAGGTTTTACTGCTTCACAAACTTCTCCGCCGCCCATACCCTCCCCTCGGAAATAGCCTGAACCACGTACAAACCTGCCGGCAAAGTACCCCCATCCAGCACAAGCCGCCGGCTGCCCGCTTCGATCCGGGTTTCCGATACTACCTGTCCGGTCAGGCTCAATACCCGCAACAGCGTTCCCGGTGACGGTGTGTCCGAAAGTTCGACGGAAAATACGCCGGTTGTGGGATTGGGAGAAAGGAGAAGTTCCGGCTTTTTATCCCAGGCAGCCGTCGTGCCGACGGGCGCGCTGAGCACACTTTCCGCCCAATTGGTGATGACCGGGGCGTTGAAGTCGAAATAGATCGCCGCCCGGTTGCGGATGACCGTGCCGATAGGCAATCCCTGCTTTCGTTTGATCGAAAAACCGACGAAGCCCCGGCTCATTTCCTGGCTCGCCATGCTGTCAGGCAGGTTGATGTTTTCAAAGCGGAAAATTAGCACGTTTCGGCCCTCGAAAAGCAGATTCAGGTAGTACGGGTGGCTGGTGGCACCGAGTTCGATGCTGCGCACGTCGAGGGTGGCATCGTCCAGCGTGTCGCGGATTTCTACAGTGGTAGCCGGGTAATTGCCGGTGTTTTGGAAACGAATAGTATAGCGCAATACGGAGTCTTGCTCGAAAATACGCCCACCATACTCAGTATCGCCGGGGCTGACCTGTTTGTCGTTCGGGTCGAAGGAACCGCGAACGGTTGTCGCCCAGGTTTGATGGTTGTCGGCGGGTGTGAAATCGTCTGCATCGGGCAGTACGTCTGCTGAAAAAT
Source organism: Saprospiraceae bacterium (assembly GCA_016787285.1). GTDB lineage: Bacteria > Bacteroidota > Bacteroidia > Chitinophagales > Saprospiraceae > M3007. Next base: position 11,456 of record JAEUUV010000316.1, read on the forward strand.
AGAGTTGTGTACCGAGCGCCGTGCCTGCCGGAACCTCCAGCCAATACTCAATTTGGATGCATTGCCCCGGGTACAGTGTCAGCGACCAGGTCATGGTGCGCGCTGTCGCATCGTAGGTGAAATTGTAGTTGCTAAAGGGCAAGCCCAACGCGGGGTCGTGTTGGAAAACCAGGCGAGCATTGGATACTACTTCATCGCCATGGTTGCAGACCCAGGCGCTGAATTTTTGCTTAAAGCCCGGCACCGCACCACCTGTGCTAACGGAGAGTGTCAGGTTTTTCACGGGTTTGGCCTTTACGAAAAAGTCGTTGCCCGTCGAAACTGTCCCGAAAGCGGGCAAGTTCAGCGGAATCGAGCCGGAAGACGGGCAGAGCAGGTCGAAACGCACGGGGTCCGTAAATTCCACCGTGTGGTTGCCCGGTTGCCGCGCAAATTCGTAGTGGCCAAACTTGTTCGTGAAGGTGTACACATCGTCGGGCGCGAGGTACAGCATCAGGTGTTGGGCATAGCTAGAGGGCGAGCAAGCCGGGCCGTTCCAGGCGTTACCCTGTATTCGGACGAGGCAAGCAGAATCTTCGATGATTTCGAAATTTTGGCTTTCCCGGCAAAAATCTTCCGTAACCGTCACCGAATACCAGCCCGGTGCAAGGTCGCCGATGAATACCCCGCTCGCGCCCGTGCTCCAGCCGATGTGGGTTTTGCCCGGGTCAGTGGCGATTTGGACATTTGCAGTTCCATCGTTTTTCCCGCAGCCGGTCAACGTGGTGTTCAGGGCAGCGATGGGGTACGGTACGGCACGTTCGATGTAAAGGGTGTCTAGTGCCCAACAGTTGTATTTCGAGTCATATACCTGAAAAAAATACACACCTGCATCATGGATGACGGGCGGGTTGGGGTTGGTGGGGTTGCCCGCTGCATCGAAACTGTTGGAATACGTATAATTCCAGTTCGGCCCGATACCATACATGTCGTACAAAATGCCCGGCCCTTGCGAACAGCCCGTCAGGTCGAGCACCTGAAATTCTTCGGAGCAGGGCATTATGGGAGAATACCCCACATCGGTAGTCGGTCTGTTTATGGTCGTTTCGTCGGAAACAGAGCATCCGCTGACGGGGTCGTGCACGATCAGGGTGTAAGTGCTGCCGTTTTGTCCAACGCCGTCCGGGTAAGAGTAAATGTAGTTGTTTCCCTGAAAAATTACCATACTGTCGCGCAGCCAGGTATGCTGGAAACCCGTCGGAGCAACTATGTCAATCTGGATGCCGTAGCAAGAGTACTCGGGTAAATTGACGAACACCTCGTCGCACGGCGAAGGGGCGGTTTGGGCAATATCTGCAACCCAGGCCGATCCATAAACGGGGTCGAAAAGATAAATTTTTGAACCGTCTACCGTCATGGCGTTGTTCGCCACGCTGGACTCGAAATCGAAGCCTTCGTAAGGTGGTTTGACGGTTTGCCAATTCTGGCCATAATCTTCGGAGCGGTACAACTTGCCGTCGCGGATAAACAAAAACAATTGACCGCCGTAGACCCGCAGTCGAAATGAGTTTGTGTTTTGTGCCTGAGGAGTGCCCGTCAGGGCGTTGAATGTGAATCCGTTGTCCGAGGATTTGAAAACTTTTTGCTCCGGAAGATAACTCAAAAACACATGTCCTCCGAGGGCAAACAAACGGGAATTTCCGCTCAGGCTGACCGGCACCGAAAAGGTATATCGTGTGGTCCAGTTGGCGCCTTCATCTTCCGAAACCAGAATGTCGTTGCCCTGGCGGTAGTAGAACCGCCCGCCGTCGAGGGCAAAAGAGAGGATCAAATCGTTGCCCGGGGCGGCACCGGTCTGGTTCCAGGTTTGGCCGAGATCGGTGGAGCGGTAGATTTTCCCGTCTGCCGGGTCGGCCAGGTACAGGTTTCCGTTGGATTCATAGAGCAGACCTGTTTTGGGGCCTACGAGTGTCCACTTGAAATCCGCGCCGCCGAGTGGCGCCCGGTAGGTGCCGAAGCGACCTGTACCGATCAAGTGGTTGCCGATTTTCACGGTCTGCTCGGCAAAGTACAGGTCGGCATTTTGTGCCCAGCTGCTGTTTTCCAGTTTGCGTTTAAAAAGCCCCTGTCCGTTTTGGCCGCCGAAGAGCATCCAGTCGTCGGCCGTTCGCAGAAAAACCTGTCCGGCCATTTCGCCGGGAACCCCGGCTCCGAAATTACCCCAGGTTCGTTGGCCGTTTTTTTCGATTTCGATGCCGCCCCATTGTGCCAAAAACATGGCTCCGCCGGAAAAAGCGATGCCGTTGGGGACGAAATCGGAACTGATTTGTTGCCAGTCCGTCAGGCCGTTCCATGAAAAATAAGCGTTTTGCCCGGCCTGGTCCTTCCCGAAAAAGGGGCGTCCGCCGGATAGTCCGGTGATGTTGAACGCATTCGGCGCCGTGACCCAGTTTTGTCCGCCGTCAATGGTTCGGCGAAAAACATTGGATTGCTGCACGGAATCGTAGTAGGCAATCAGGATGGTGTCGCCCGCCGAACAGAGACCGATGTTGCCGTTGGGGGTGAACGCCACCGTGTCCCAAGTGACGCCACGGTCGGGCGAGTGGATGACGTAATTGTAATCATCCGCCCAGATGTGCGGGCCGCGAATGATGCTTTCATGGAAGTAAAAATCGACGGGGCTGGGTACGGGCACCCAGCCAATTTGCGGGGAGAGAAATTGGAGGTTCGAGCCGTTGGAAAAATAGAGGGTGTCGTTCCAGACGTTGATCTTCGAATAGTAATAGGTAAATGCAAAAGGCACCTGAATGTTAGGGCCGCCCCCCAACCCTTTGTTGTAGCGGATATTGATCCAGACCTGATTGAAGTCGTTCGTGAAGGTATAGAGATCGGTGTTGTTGGCGATGGTCAATCCGAGCCCGTTTATAATTCGGCTCCAGGCAACACCCCCGTTGTCGCTATGATAAACGGATCCACCGGTAGAGGTGACGAACAAATCACCGTTCCAGGCCTGGATATTGGTTATAGTGGGCCGGCAGGGAAGCGGGTAGGAGTCCCATTGGGCGTGTGCCGGCTGCAAAGCCGCCAGTATGGCAAATGCCGGAAAAAGCAAATGAAAGAAAGGGCTGCGCATGGTTTTTTTGCAATGTTTTTTTGAAAATAAGACACGGGTAAAACAAAAACCCTGGCGGGGTAGTCGGCAAATGTACCTGTTTTCCGGAATCAGAAGTATCTCCTGAAACTCATGGAGAAACTTCCGGCCTCCAGTTTTTTCGAGGCGCCGGCGCTGTCGTACAACGTGCAGGACATGGTGCCGCGCACGGTCATGTAATCGCCGAAAGGCGTGTCCATGAATTCGGTGCTCGATACGTTGAAAACCGCGCCGGCCGGCTGCGTGCCGCCCGCAGAAGTCCAGATGTCGGCGCCGTCGAAGTAGGATACCACGACCTGACCTTGGCTGTCGCCGAAAGACCAGGAGCCTGTGCGGAAAAGCGTGGGGAATAGTGCCTCCTCGTCGCCGCAGTCGCCGGAGAACAGGCCGGGGAAATCCACGGAAACGTTGGCTTGTCCGGGATCGAACAGACCGATGCCGCAGCCATAGTCGAACGTGCAGTCGGGCGGGCCGATGCTGCCACCGTTCGAGTTGACCATTTCGTTGTTGCCGGATGCGGTGATTTCGAACTTGATCTCCGAGCCGTCGAGTTTGCCCACAAAAAAGTAGTCGGCGTCGGAGGAGGGAGTGTCGGAGTCTTTGCTGCAAGCGGCGAACAGGGCCGGGAGCAGGGCGAGGAGGAACAGTTTTTTCAGACAGGGGCCTACTTCGGTGGATCTACGGGTTTCGTGTACCATAGTATTTCAAGTTTTAAGTGTGAACGTATGGCTGTAAATCCAACGAGCGAGGCTTGTGTTACCATTCGGGGAGGCAATTTTTGGACGGGTACTCTTCAATGTTCACCCAAGGCTTTGTTGATTGCCCCGTTCAAGTTTTTGTAGGATTCCTGTTTATGGGGTCGGTAGCCATATTCAACAAAAGCTACCTGCCCGTTTTTGTCAATAACGATGTTGGTGGGACTGGGCGGGCCGCCGTAGCGGTCAAAGACCTGTTGTGCATCGGCCACGATTTGGTAGTCGAATTTTCGGCGCAATAAAAATGACTTGGTTTCGGCCTCTTTGTCAAAAGTCAACCCAATAAAAACAACCTCCTTGCCGCTGAAATTCTGTACGGTTTGGTTCAATTCGGGCATTTCCAGCACACAGGGGTGACAATGGATAAACCAAAAATTGAGTGCCACAACCTTGCCTTTCAGGGCGGCCAGGTCAACGGTATTGCCATGAACGTCCTTTGCCACAAAAGCGGGAGCCGGTTTGCCTTTCAAATCCGGCCTTGCCTTTTTGGCGCGTTCCATTCGCTTCTCAAAGTCATGAAAAAAATCGTCCAGCTCCGTTTTCGTCATGGATCGGAACACGACCGCTTTGATGTTCGCGGTGTCGGGGCCAAAGCCGTCCACCGTCATGTTCATCTCTTGCTCCCGGATTTGAGCCCGAGAAAGTGCTTCTCCTTGCAGGGAATACACCGGAAAATCCAAAACGGCATCACCACTGATGCGCGAGAGGAGCGAATTTTTCTCTTTTTGGGTCAAGGTCAGCCTGCTTAGGCCGACTAATTCTTTTTCCAATTTCTCTGAGTAGCGTGGCGCGTCCGTACTGCAATTCGGCAGCAGGAACAGGATGAGGATTGTCGCAGTTTTGCTGATCATTTTCATGGTAACATGAGTTTGATGGTTAATCAAAAGTACTGCCTGAAACTCATGGAAAAACTACCGGCCTCCAGTTTTTTCGAGGCCCCGCCGCTGTCGTACAGAGTGCAGGACACCGTGCCGCGCACGGTCATGTAATCGCCAAAGGGCGTGTCCATAAATTCGGTGCTCGATACGTTGAACACCGCGCCGGCCGGCTGGGCACCGCCGGCAGACGACCAGTTTTCGGTGCCGTCGAAGTAGGACACCGCGACGCGGCCCTGGCCATTGCCGAACAGCCAGTTGCCGGTTTTGAAAAGTGTCGGGAACACCGTGCCCTCGTCGCCGCAGTCGCCGACGAACAGGCTGGGAAAATCCACGGAAACGTTGGCTTGGCCGGGATCGAATATGCCGATGCCGCAGCCATAGTCGAACGTGCAGTCGGGCGGGCCGATGCTGCCTCCGTTCGAGTTGACCATTTCATTGTTTCCGGATGCGGTGATTTCGAACTTGACTTCAGAGCCGTTGAGTTTGCCGACAAAAAAGTACTCGGCGTCGGAGGAGGGGGGGTCGGAGTCTTTGCTGCAGGCGGTGAACAGTGCCGGGAGCAGGAGGAGAATGAGCAGTTTTTTCATGCCTGGTAAAAGTTTTCAGTGTAAAAAGTTGAAGGGAGATCAACGGATGGGGCGTGTTGTTACCGTTGTTGGGCGAGAAAAAAAAGAGGCCGTCTCATAAGTCGCACTTATGAGGCGGTCTTTTTTTTGGTGGTTCGCAATATCGAGCTATCTTTGGGGCATGTCCAGGACAAAAAAGAAAAAACGGCACAGCGTCGTCACGTTCAAGCCCTACGAGCA
>JAEUUV010000097.1 GCA_016787285.1 Saprospiraceae bacterium
TGCATCCGCTCACCTGCCTCACCGCACTGACGCGGCACGAAAAAAGCCGGCTGCTCGAAAACCGCGTAGTCATGGCCCGGGAGCTGCTCTCGGAACCGGCAAAACTGGATTTGGCGGAGGTGCCGCCCGGACGTGTGCGGGGGATTTTGAAGGAAGCGGAGGGGCTGTGCGGGTAATTCAAACCCGCTTTTTCCACGTCCGAGGATGTCGCGCATGGTGAATTACGGCGAGTAGGACTGCCTGACGTTCGGGTTCTTCCACAATGAAAAACACCTTATAGGGGAATCGTCTCATTAACGCCAGACGTATTGATTTGTAAACAGTTGGATAACTATTAGGAAGCAAAGCGATTTGCTCGGTTACTTCACGAAGATCATCAAGAAAATCCAGGTCAAGGTCTTCGGATTGTTCTGCGTACCAAGAACATGCGTCAAACAGATCAGCGTCGGCATCCGGAGTTGTGACAACTGCGTAACTCATCTGGCTCGATTGGCGAGTTTCTGGATTGTAGATTCGATTGGCGATGTTTGCCTGGGATTAGTGCGATAACGCGCCAATCGTTTTTCCAGCAAGGCCACCTCTTCCGCACTCAATTCCGCTTCTTCGTGTAAAAAATCCTCAAGCCGTGCGATGATTTCCGGATCGGATATTCGGGTGATAACCTCAATGAGGTTCAGTTTTCGCGCCTCCAGATTTGGAGAAGCCTTGGGCATTGCTTGTGTTGCTTCCATGTGTCCAAATTTTCAGCAAACTTACACGAAAATATCTGCATCCGCTCTGACTTATGCCCCCAACTTTGTTCAAATATCTTTTTTCCGGAAAATCCGTGTCGCCACCCACAATGGCGCTACAATCCACACCAGCATAGCCAACACGGACAATCCTCCGCCCCAGAAGGAGCCGAAGAAATGCTGGAACAGCGCGCCGGTGTAACCCATGAGCGCAGCGGCATCCAACTGGAGCAGCATGGCGATGCGGGCGAGGTCAACAGGATTCAGGAAGGCCAGCCCGATGATTACTTTTTCCAGCGGGTAGTCGCTGAACGCAAACATGCCCATGAGCACCAGCCCGTCGTACAGGATCGTGCAGAAAAACCATAGCAGCAGGGCAATACCGATGCCCCGGGCTTTGTCGCGGGCAAGTACGGTGGACAAAAATGCGAGGGATACAAATGCTAACGTGAGCAGCAGTCCACAGCCCACCAGAATGGCTCCCCGCATAGTGCCTTCGTACAGCAACACCGGCACGCCCACGCCAATGCCGAATGCGATGCACAGCGAGGCTGCCATGCCGAGGTATTGCCCCAGAAAAATATCCGAGCGGCGCAACGGCTGGGCAAGCATCAATTCGGTGAACTCGTAGGAGTTGTACAGGTGAATGGTGGCAAACACAATACTCACCAGTGGCAGCACAATCAGAATGATGTTCAGCAGGCTCATCATGCCCTTGGCCGGATCGCTCTCGAGGTTGAAAAAACTCATGGACACCAGCAGGAGAAAAAGCAGGTAGGCCAGCACGAACTTGTTGCGCAGGATATCGTACACGACATACTTCGCAATTTTCAGCATCGGCAAATCGAGTATACCGGCCTTGTGGTTTTCGGCTTTTTCCATAGCGCAAGGGTACGGTGTTTTTAGCGTCTGTTCCATCTTCAGTTCTGTTATTGCAGTAGATTTTCGAGTAAAATTGCCTTCGGGAAAAGCACATTGTTCTCCAGATGAACATGCCAGCGCAGGTCATTGTCCAATTCCCGGAGTTTGGCAAATGTCACGATATAGGTGGCGCAAGCGTCGGACGGCGGGGTGAAGCCGGCGGTCAGGTCGCGGAGGTTTTCCAGCAGGGTGCCGGCGTAGTCGTGCTCGTTTTCCATTACATGGATCGGGTTTTCCACTGTTCCAAACGGCATACGGGGCAGGCCGACGTGTTCGCGTTGTGCCGTACAGAGTGCCTTGATGTACGGGAAAAGGATGGTTTCTTCTTTGGCCATGTGTTCCAGCAGGTCGTCGGCCAGGCGCTCGACCTGCTTTTCCACCACTTTCAGTTCCGGGTGCCGGGCGCCATGCACGTTGGCAATTTTGGCGGTATACCGGCACAGCACGGGCAGGTTTTCCCGCAGGTACTGGTGGTGTGTGTGCACGATGTAGTCGGCCAAAAAATCGGGCGACCACTTGTCCGTGTTTTGTGAAGGCATTTCAGGTGCTTCAATGGCCTGCGTCAATTCGTCGGAAAGCATTTCCCAGGCCAGATGCCTTTCTTCGCAGGCCTTGGCCAGTGTGCGTTTTCCACCGCAGCAAAAATCAATGCTGTGCCGGCTGAAAACTTCCGCGGTGCGGTAGTGGTGGGCGACTAATTCGCCGATGGTGCGTTCAGGATGGATCGTCATGATGCGTGTGTTTGCATGATTTGAGCAATAGCCCGGCCAAGGCGTTCCTCGCCGGTTTCGGTTTTCAGGGTATTCAGTGATTTGAAGAAAACAACACGCCCTTCGACGAGGTACAACACATCGGTGGCAAGTTCCTCAAGATCGCTCATGATGTGCGAGGTGACGAGGAAGAGCTTGTTGCGCTGTTTTTCGCGTTGCACTTTTTCTTTCAGAATTTCCGCCGAGAGTGGGTCGAGTCCGGCGGTCGGCTCATCGAGGATCATCACCGGCGGACTGAACAGAAAGGCCAGGGCGGCGCTCACCTTCTGCCGGGTACCGCCGGAGAGCGTGCGCATGGATTTTTGGTAAATATCGGGCAGGCGGTAGGCATGGATAAGCTCTTCGTCCAGCGTCGTGTCGGTGTCGTTGCGCAGGTCGCGCATCATGTCGAACAGCTGGCCAATCTGCATATTGTCGGGGTACCGCCCGATCTGCGGCATGTAGCCGATATGGCGGCGATACCCGGCATCCTGCCCGATGGTTTGCCCCTGAAAAGCAATGCTTCCGCGCTCGGGCACCACCATGCCGAGAATACTTTTGATGAGCGTGGTTTTGCCCGAACCGTTGGGGCCGATAATGGCCACGGCCTGACCGCGCTCAAAACCGATGTGTACGTTTTTCAGTACCTCCAGTTTGCCGAAGGTTTTGCTTATGTGCCGGATGTCTAACATTACAGTTTTGAGTTTTGAGTTTTGAGTTTTGAGTTTTGAGTGGGGAGTTTTGAGTGGGAGGTGAGTTTTGAGTGTCATCTGTGCCCTACTCTACGGGCACTCAAAAAATCAAAACCCAAAACTCAAAACTGGTAAGGTTTCATTCGGGGGGAGTTGTCGCGCAGGTTGTCGGGGGAGATGCTGGGGATGACTTTTTCGGCGCGGTCGAGCAGGAGTACGGTGAAACTGCGCCAGAACATCATAGCGTAGGGCATCTGGTCGGACACCATAGCGAACAGGCTGACGGGGCGGTAGGGCACGTCACCGACCTGGTCGCGGTTGAGGTCGTAGCCTTCGTATTTGTCCCAATAATTTTTTTCAAATGTATTGAGCACCAACTGGTTGTTGGTGGAGACGTCGAAAGTGTTAGCGAAAAAATTGTTGTTCCGGAAGGTGTTGCCGTCGCAACTTGCCTGGACTTTTATGGCCCAGCCGTTTTGACGGAATTCGTTGCGCTCCAGCACACTGCGCGTACAGCCTTCCATAAAAATGGCGGCGGTGTTTTTTGAAAAAAAGTTGTCCGAAATGTGGCTGCGCTGGATGTCTTTCAGCAAAATACCGTAAGCCGCACCGCCGGTATTTTCCGAAAACGTGTTGTACTGCATCGTCACGTTGCGGGTGTACATGACCGCTACGCCGGCGCCGTTCCGGACGAAGGTGTTGTGCGTGTAGGAGTCGTTGTGCGAAAACATGAAGTGCAGCCCGTAGCGGACATTGGCTTCGCTCCAGTTTCGGTTGATGTGCGAGTTGGTCACGAACTCGAAGTAGATGCCGTCGCGGTGCCCCTGCACTCGGTTGTCGTTGATTGTTACGCTGTCACATTTCCAGGCATGGATGCCGTTTCCGGATGTTTGTTCCACTTCGCCGTGCGCGGTCAGGCGGTTTCCTGTGACCCAACAATACTTGCTGCCGGACAGGTAAATGCCGAAGTAGTTATCGTCGAGAATATTGTCGAAAATATACACGTGCCGGGCATTGTACACTTTGATACCGGCCATGTCTTCCAGCGACCCTGAGCCGCAACGCACAACCCGGAAACCGCTCACCGACACATAATTTGACCGGATGCTCAGGGGCTGGTGCCGGTGTTCGCCATCCAGCAGCGGACGGCCTTTGCCGATCAGCGTAAGCGGCTTGGTTACGGTGACGGGCGTTCGGTATTCTCCCCCCTGCACAAGCACGGTGTCGTATGAATGTGCCTTGTCCACAGCGACTTGTATGTCCGTCAGGGCCGTGCCCGGCGCCACAACCCAAGTGCGGGCCTGCAGCGCCGGGATGGCGAAGAAGAGGAGAAATGTGATGTGGTGTTTCATGTTGTTGTTATGCTGAATTCAACTGGTTCATCCGACGAATTTGTCGTCAGATGTATTCGTAGCCGCGCTAAATAGACCATGTCCTGTTTGGCTACGCACTCGTCTGACGAATAATTCGTCAGACGAGATTCACAGTCCTGTCCCCCTGGTGGCAAACTGACTTCTTCGAAATGACAAACGAAAGGACGGTCACTCGAACATGACTTTTACCTGTTGCCACCCAAGTCTGTCACCACCGGTTTCCGCCTTCACTTTTTCCAGATCGGCCGGGACGGAAAAGGCGGCGACTTGCGAGGCCATAGGCGTTTTCAAGTTGTCGCTGTGAAGGAAAATGGCTTTTTCAACTTCCAGAAGCACGCCTTCGTGCGCGAAATCGGTGATGTAACGCCCGACGACATCGGCTGCTTTGACCGATCCTTCTTTGTCGAACATGACCAAGCAGTTCACGTCGTCGAACTTGAATGCCTTGCCTTTTTTAGTCATGGTCTCGGCGCCGTAGCGCTTGTCCATGAGTGTCATTTTGCAAAAATCGCAATTGTCGGTGCCGTACTTGATCGGCTGCGGGCCGGTGCTGCATTGCCAGAATAACAGCGGGAGGAGCAGCATGGCAGCGGCGGCGGGTTTGGGTGTTGCCATACGCTGTTTCCGGTGGCGCCACCATTCCCAGGCCACGATCAGCAGGGAAATCCCGGTGACGCCCATCAGCACCCAGCCGCCGGTATCCGGGAGCGACCAGGCCTCGAAGTTGAGCAGTTTTTTATAGCCGATCACCGGGGGCTGATAGGCCATACCGGGAATGACGATGGGGGCATGAGGATCGAGGTTGTGCCCATAGTCGTAGCCCCAACGCCAGAAATCGTACAAGGCCAACGTATCGGCAGTGGCCAGCACGATCCAGTACGTGAGTGCCGACCACCATCGTCCGATCAGTGCCAGCAGGAAGCAAAGTGCCGCCACGACCATCACAACTGTACCGATGTACTCGAACTCGGGAAACATGTCCACACTGATGGCCCGCATACCGATGTAGTGGTTCAGGGCGCTTATGACTTTCACGTCGCCGGTGAGCGTGTCCTGCCAGATTTTCATTTCCAGACCCTCCGGGTATTGCGGCGCCGTCAGGTATATGTTCCAGATCGGCGTTTTCAGCAGGATGAACAAGGCCAGGGCGCCAACGGCAAGTGTTATGCGGGAGATATTGCTGATTTTGAACATTGTGTTTCGGCTGTTGGCTGTCGGCTGTTGGCTTCCGTATATGAGTTGACCAAAACGTTTGGAATCACACTCGGAAGCCAACAGCCAACGGCACATTATTCAGGAATAAGGACGGCGTCAATTACGTGCACGATTCCGTTGGAAGCCGGCACCGATGCCAGTATGTTGGCTTTGCCGTTGATCATGACTTTGCCGTCTTTGACGTTCAGTACGATGTTTTTCAGGTTGACCTGATTGAGTTTTTGGCCGTCGCGCATTTGCTCGGCTTTGATCACTCCTACGAAGGTGTGGTATTCCAGGATGTTCGAAAGCGCATCCTTGTTTTCGGGCTTCATCAGATTATCAAGCGTTTCTTTGGGTAATTTGGAAAATGCCTCGTCTGTGGGAGCAAACACCGTGAACGGCCCGGCATTGGACAAGGCATCCACCAATTGGGCGGCCTTCACGGCAGCTACCAGTGTGGTGTGATCCTTGGAGCCGACGGCGATTTGCACCACATTTTTTTGGGAAACATCATCCTGAACGGCAGACTGGCCGGCGCCCGGCGTTGCTGCGTCGGCGGTATTACCGGTATCGGAAGCAGGTTGATTGCAGGCAAAAGCGGCGAGCATGAGCGCCAACATGAAAAAGGGAAGGTGTTTCATAGTTGTGAAGTTGAATTGGTTCGATTGATTCGATTGGCTCGATTGATCCGATTGATCCGATTGCCCACTTGATGTCGTCTTTGCCGCGCTCGGCAATCGAATCAATCGGATCAATCGAACCAATCGGATCAATCACTTCAATTACTGCGGCTCCCCGGTGCTGAACTTCAGCGGCGCATTCGAGCCGGCTGGCGATACCCGCATATAGCCCTGCATTTCCTGGTGGAGAGCCGAGCAGAAGTCGGTGCAGTAGAACGGCACGACGCCCACGCGGTCGGGTTTCCAGGTCAGCGTTTGCGTTTCGCCCGGCATGATCAGGATTTCAGCCGTGGCCGCGCCCTTGATAGCGAATCCGTGCGGGATGTCCCAGTCCTGTTCCAGATTGGTGACGTGGAAATACACCTCGTCGCCCAACCGCACGCCCTCGATGTTGTCGGGTGTCAGGTGCGAACGGATGGCAGTCATGTACACGTGTACTTTGTTGCCCTCGCGCACCACCTTGGCCTGTGCTTCGCCTTTGGCCACATAGGGGTGGCTGTTTTCCTCCAGCGGGTACATTTTGACCGATTTATCCTTGATCAGGCTGGCGGGAATGGCGTTGGCGTAGTGTGGTTCGCCGACGGTGGGAAAGTCGAGCAGCAGTTTCATCTTGTCGCCGCTGATGTCGTACAATTGGGCCGACTGCGCCAGTTCGGGGCCGGTAGGCAGGTAGCGGTCCTTGGTGATCTTGTTGTACGCGATGACGTATTTGCCGTGCGGTTTTTTCGTGTCGCCCCCGGGCACGCACAGGTGACCGATGGAGTAGTAAGTGGGAACGCGATCCACCACTTCGAGGCTTTGCACATTCCATTTCACGATTTCGGACGACACGAAGAACGACGTATAGGCGTTGCCGTTGGCGTCAAATTCGGTGTGCAGCGGGCCGAGGCCGGGCTTTTTCACTTCGCCGTGCAGCACATCTTCGTACTTCAGTACCGGGATGCCGTCGTACTCGCCTTCGAAGTTGCGGTCGGCGATTGCTTTCTGCATTTTGGCAAACGAGAACACCGGAATGATAGCGGCCAGTTTGCCCGAACCTACGATGTATTCGCCGGTGGGGTTCACGTCGCAGCCGTGCGGACTTTTCGGGCAGGGGATGAAGTAGGCAAAATCCTTGAGCACGCGCGGGTCGAGCATGATGGCTTCGGTTTCCCACTTGGTGGTGGCTGTGTGCGTTTTTTCGTCGTACGTGTTGTGGGCGTAGCGCACTTTTTTCACTGTGCCTTTGCCGGCGCGGGCGTACTCTTCGGCTTTTTTCCAGTTGATGGCTACGATAAAGTCCTTGTCGTTTTGCGAAGCATTCACTTCGAGCAGGGTATTGGCGCGCTCGGAGTTGTAGCAGGAGAAGAAAAACCAGTCGTGGCTCGGGCCTTTGCCGGAGCGGCTCAGGTCGAGGTTGATCCCGGGCAGCAGCACCTGGAAGGCCAGGTTCATGTGGCCGTCCTGCGGGTCAATGCTGATAAAAGAAGCCGTGCCGCGGAAGTTGTCCTTGTATGTTTCGATGGGCACGTCGGGCTGGTCGTCCATGGGTACGGAGAAACGCGTGCCCGCCACGATGTACTCGCTGTTTTCGGTGATAAACGGCGAGGAGTGGTTGCCGCCCGAGTTGGGAATTTCAAGTATCTCCTCCGTGCGGAACGAGCCGAGATCCACGCGGGCCACGCGCGGGGTATTGTTGGCGTTGGCAAACATCCAGCGTCCGTCCTGCTCGCCGTTGGTGAGCGACATGGAAATGTGGTGCTGGTCGTCCCAGGGTACGAATCCGTGGGAAGTCATCAGCATGGGTTTGGTTTCCTCGCTGTAGCCCCAGCCGTTTTCAGGAAACACCGAAAACACCGGGATAATTTTAAGCAAGCGGCCCGACGGCAAGCCGTACACCGACACCTGCCCGTTGAAACCACCGGAAACAAAGTTGTAAAACTCGTCGTACGTGCCCGGAGCCACGTACACTTTTTCAGCGGCATCGCCGGAAGAAGCACTGGCGGCGCCTTTCGTTTTGCATTGCCACAGGGCGGCAATCACGAGGAGCAACCCTGCGAAGAAGAAAAGTATTTTTTTCATAATGATGAATGATAAATGATGAAAGATGGATATCAGTTTTGAGTTTTGAGTTTTGAGTTTTGGGGTTTTTGGGGGGGGGGGGGGGGGGGGGGGGGTGGAGGCCGAGCGGGACGGAAGGGGAGGGGTGGTA
>JAEUUV010000083.1 GCA_016787285.1 Saprospiraceae bacterium
ACATCAAAAATCGATTTTTGGAGCCTCTTTGATACTATCGTCCACCCTCAAGCATCAGGCTGCGGAAAGTTCCAAACCAACAAGTGGGCCGCCTGAAATGAAAAAGACCGCCTCATAAGTGCGACTTATGAGACGGCCTCAATCCGTTTGACCCGTGTAATCCGCGTTGCCATTGTTGTCACGCACGGTAAATCCGCGGGCATCCGAAAAATCCGCGTTGCCATTGTTGTCGCGAGCGGGGGGGGACTCCGGCTTCAGTTCTTGCAGATGATTTTTACGTCCGTGCGGCGGTTTGTCCGGTAGTGATGGTGGTCTTCGTCAACTTTGCAGGAGGGATTACATTTTTCAAGCGGGTACTGTTCGCCAAAACCTTGTACACTCAAACGCCCATACGCAATGCCTTGCTCCGTGAGATACTGCTTTGCCGAGTTGGCCCGCCTGATTGAGAGTTTTTTGTTGTAATCCTCCGTGCCCCGAGCATCGGTATGCCCCTGAATTTCGGCTTTCAGGCCGGGGTTATCCCGAAGAAATTGAGCGACCACATCCAGTTCCCGTTTGCCTTCCCGATTTATTATGGTATCGTTGTAGTCGTAATATACGTGGTAAATGTCGCCGCATCCGAGTGGTTCCATACAGATTTCCAGGTTGATAAAAAGCGTGGCGTTCCGGTCATACCCGCGTGTGGAGAGGTGTTCGATCAGAGACAGGTGCATATCCTTGTTGGCGTAAATCTGGTAGTCGCTCCTTCCGTTCAGGTGGAAGATGTATTCGCCATTCCCGTTAGTGATGGTTCGTTTTTCCGAGGCACCTTCCAGATTTTTCAGCACTACCGATACCCTTGGCAGAGATGTGTTGGTGTTGCATTTCACCACCTGTCCCTGCAGGATAAAATTCGGATCGTCGTACAGGATTTCCTTTTCCACTTGCCTGCGGGTACTGCTGAATTCCGTGCGCCGAACCGCGTTACCCTTGAGCCTTTTGTCGTACAACGTGCCCTCGATGAAGTAGTTGTCGAACGGCATTTCCAGAAAATACACATCGCCGTTGGCATCGGTTACGCCCCTGCCCACCTCGGCGCCGGCTGCATTTTTGAGCGCCACCTGGGTATTGGGCAGCAGTTGGCCGGTTTGCACGTCGCGTGCCGTCACGCGGATGTTGCCTGTTTGAGGAACATCACGAGGTTTGCGCCGGCTTTCCGGTATCCGCACGGTGATCCCGGCAGTCACGCCCCACGACGAGTAGTCACAGTTGCATGGGCTAAACGCTGGAATAAAATCGGTCTCGATGGAATTGACGCCCCCCGCAGTGGTAACCGGGTAGTACCCGGAGTATATGCCCGAGGGCGGGTCGTAGGCTTCGGGCACGCTGAACTGACTGAGGTAATACGCGCCCAAGTTGAAGCCGACCATTTCGCTGAAAAAATACTTGAGCTCCAGTTGCACTTTTCCCGCCGGTACAACTTCATTGTCGGCTTGCTCAAAACCCGCATGAAAATTCAGGGGTTCGAGGTCGTACCCAAATGGAGCGCCCATTAGCAGCGTGTATCCACCGGAAATGGAGGAAACCCCGCCCCGGATTTTCAATTCGGTTGAAAAGTTATTTGTCGGTTGCAACTTCAGGCTGAATCCGCCACCGAGAAAAAAGCGCTCAATCCGGTTTTCTTCCAGGTAAAAGTTCTCAAACGGTTCGGTCATAAGCAAATACAGGTCATCTGTCGGGTAGATGCTTCGGGAAGCATTGGCCATGTAGTCAAAATCGGCCCCGAGGCCAAACCACTTCCAGTAGTAGTCGGCGGAAACCCCCGCCGAAAATCCGGGCTTGTATTGGATATACGGGGAAAACCCGAGGTAGGAGGGGACATCCCAACCGCCGCGAAGCGACAGGTGTAGCCCCGAGCGATAATCCGTGGTCGTAGTTTGGGCTTCAAGTGCGGTCGGGCAAAAAGCCCGGCAGATCATCATTACGAGTACAAAAAGGCGAAACATGGTGTGTGGTTTGGATTTGTAGCCCGTGCTTCAGGTCGGGCAATTCGTGAACAATACGGGCTTCGGGGGCGACTGAATGGTGCACATTCCATTCGTAGCGGCGAGCCGGAAAGTGGTTCCGGTTTTTTTGAAAGTTTTTGAATTTTTTTTTCGGAAAGGCGCACAGGGATGAAGTGCAGGCAGGAATGGATTTGGAAACAGGGTTTTGAATATTTTTTTTCAGACAACCTCGGAGTACCTTGGCCCTTGAACCGCAAGCGGAACCTTTTTTCGCTTGCACGCTACTAATACCGCAACGATGACGGACGAAGCCCTAATTGCCGGCATTCTTGCCGGCGGCACGCAGCGGGAAAAAGCCCTCCAGTATGTATGCACGTCGGGTATTTTCCGAAACCCTGTTCGCGCGTTTGTGCTGGCCAACGGCGGCACGCTCGACGATTTCAAGGATGTGTTTCAAAATGCCCTGCTTGCCATGGATCGCAATATTCGCCTCGGGCGATTTGAGGGCCGGAGCAAACTGAGCACGTATTTCAACCAGATAGCCCGATGGCGCTGGCAGGAGATGCTCCGCAAACGCAGACCGACAGAACCCTACGAGCCGTCCGATTACGACGAGCCGGTGCAGCCGCTCATTCAGCACCTGCTGGACAATAGTGAAATGAGCAGCCTGTTGGACAAGACACTCGACCTGATCGGCTCACCCTGCCGGGAAATGCTGCGCCTGTACGCCTTCAGTTATGCCATGGAGGAAATCGGGGAGGGCTACGGCCTTAGTGCCACGCAGGCCAAACGCAAGGTGCACGGTTGCCGCGAAAATGCCGAGCGCGAAATCCTCCGAAATGCCGACCTGAAGCAGCGGTACCTCGAACTGTTCAACCGATTTTTGTAACCATGACCGACGCGGAATTGCATAAAAAAACAGCCGGCCTGCTCGCCGGAACCCTGCCCGAGGCGGATGCCGAACAGTTTCGCGCCACCCTGCGCGACTCGGAACCGCTACGCGAGCAGGCCCGTCGGGTGGCGTTGGGGTTGTTGCTGGGCGAGCATTCGGAGCAACTTGACTTGCTGCAAAAAATGGACGGCTGGGAAAACGAAATGTCCGCCGAAACACCTGCCGATACCGACACCGCCCGCCTCGAATTGCTGCTGAACGAGCGTCAGGACGAAATCGAACTGCTGCAAAAGATGGATGTCTGGGAAAACGATCTCGTCGAACCCACAGCCCCATCCGCGCCGTTCCCCGTGTGGCGATGGGTAGGTACCATCGTGCTCGCGGCCCTGCTGGTTGCGGTACTGCTTACCTGGATTTGCAGCCCCCGACCCGAACCGACGGCTCCTGAAAACCCCGCTACGCCGTCACTATCCCCCACCGGGCAACCCCGGCCTTCGCAACCGAAGCCCTCGGAAAAGGATCAGCCTGCGCCGAAGCCGTCCGGCGAAAAAAACACGACGGCACCCGCAGCCAAACACCAATACATTGCGCTGGCAAAGGAATTCTACCGGCAATCGGCTGTCACCACGGGCAATATTCGCTCCATACCGACAGCCCCGCCCGGCGCCCGGCAACCCAGGCACAACCCGCCCGGCGGTGGCTTTCACACCGGAATCGAGGACGCTACCGTTTCGGATGGTTCAGCCGCAGAGTCGTTCGACGCCCTCCGCAGCGAGGCCCTGACCAGGTTTGAAAACCGCCGCTGGCCGGAAGCCGTCAGGGCACTCAACGCTTTGCTCGGGCAACTGCCCGAATCCGAAAAACCGGTATACTTGCTGCTGATAGGCGGTGCGTTTTTTGAACAGGGCGACTTCCAGCGTGCCGCCTCGGTTTTCAGCCAAAAATCGCTAAGCGACCACCCCGAGTACGGCTACGACGCCCAGCGCTACGAACTGCTCAGCCGCCTGGCCGACCTCCCTGCCGGCGGAGTCGCCTTTCGTCAACTCATCCGCACCATCCGGCAAGACCCGGACAACCCGAACCGCGAACTGGTAGCGGAAATACTTCGTAAAACGCCGGATTTGTGAGCAACTACCGCACCGGCTGCATAGCGCCGGTAGCGATAAACCCTGCCCAGAAAAACGGATGCTGCCGGCTCGGTGCGGCGGTGGACAAATACGCCAGTTTGGCCTGCTGCAAGGCCTCGTCCTTGGTCGCCCCCCGGAACAGGGCCGAGTAAAACCCGTCCATCAGTCGGGTGGTTGAGGCATCGTTTGCCACCCAGAGGCTGTGCACGATACTTTTGGCGCCGGCAGCGGCAAATGCCCGCCCAAGGCTGATGGCGCCTTCGCCGCGCTGAATCTTCCCGATACCGGTTTCGCAGGCCGACAACACCACGAGGTCGGCATTCAGGCGCAGGCCATAGAGGTCGGTTGTGAAAAGCAGGCCTGCTTCGGCTGAATCGGCCGGTGCGACAAATGCCAGGCAGGCGCGGTCGGCCCGGCGCGGATCCGCCTGGGCATGGGTGGCCAGGTGCAACATTCGGTACGCGCCGCAGCGCTCCAGAAATGCCGGAGCAGTCGCCGCCGCTCCGAGCAGGGCATCGCCGCCGAAGATGCGGCGCACGGTTTCGGCTTCATCGCCCGAACGCGGCAAGGGGGCGAATCCCGGGCGGTTTCCCTCGCCTCCTGAAGCCCAAACAACGGAGTCTGTTGAAGCAAAAGGCGCCATGACCAGGAGCCTGCTTGCCGGTTCCTGTGCGTGTTGCCGGGTTTGCATATTGTGCAGCGTGGTGGCTGAGTAGCCGTAACTGATCGCATGCCGGCGGCACAGGTAAGGCAGTGCCCCGAAGTTTTTCGCGCTGCCCATCGTGTCGGTCGGCAACACCTCGAACGGGATTGCGGCCAGTGCGGCGTCGGGCACAAACACCACACGCGGGCCAAGCCAGGGCTGAAGCGGGCGGACGAGTTTTTGGTAAAGTTTTCGAGAAAATTCGAGGTACTGCCCGGTGGTACGCCGGTACAGGTCGGGCGTGCGTTCCGCCTCCGGGAGGGCATAGTAGCCGTAAATTCCCTCGCGCAGTTGTTCGACCCATGCATCGAGCGGGAAGTCTTTTTTCAGTTCGATCAACCGCGTGCCGGTAGTGTTCACCACGAATGCAAAAACACTGCTGTCGCCGGTAAAATAGGCAACCAGCGTTTGATCCCGGGGCAGGTCGGCGATGGTTTCCGGAAGTAACCGGGCACGTTGGCCGCCGTAGCGGAGCCGGTAATACTCGGGGTATCGGGTTTCGACTGCATTCCGCAAGTCGTTCAGGCGGGTACGAGCGGCGAGTGCTTCGGCTGCATAGCGGAGGTCGAGCGAGTCGGAAGTTCCGGGCTTGGCAGCGCGTTCAAGTTGGCGTTTTTCCAGCCAAAACAAGCGTTGTTTGGCTTGGTCAAGCGCCTGCGCCAACGAGTCGGGCAGGCCCGAGAAACGGGTGGCGCGACTTTCCAGCAGGGTATTGTGCAAGACGATAGCCTTGGTTTGCTCCGAATATTCCCAGGCGTTGGCCGGTGCGGCGGGATCGCCGGTGCGCTGAAATGCGTGAAATTCGGCCCGGATGCCGTTTTCGGCAATCTGGTAAATCCATTGGATCATTGCCGCCAGATCGGCGTATTCCGCTTGCTGAAAAGTGAAGTGCTGTGCCAGAGCCATGCCTTGTCGGAAGTACTGCCGGGCCATTTCGAGGTCGGCGAATTGTGCGTGTCGTTTGTAACGAAACAAGTACACGCCGCCGAGCGTGTTGAGCAAAATCAGTTTGTCGCCCAGATATTCCGAATCGGGCTTGCTTTTCAGACTTGCCCAGGCCTGGTGTACCCAGGCGAGCGCCAGGCTATCCTTGCCGAGCAGCAGGCAGGTACTTGCGAGGCCGACCATGCCCGAAGCCGGCAGCACGTGAGCCTGAAGGGACGACGGCCGGCGATCCATCATGGCGGTAAAATACACCAGTGCAGAGTCCAGCCTGCGTTGGTGAAAAAAACAGACGGCTATGTTTTGCAACGATTGCGGAACGCCGGACTTATCGGCTACCAACCGTACGGCAAGCGCCTGCCGGAAGTAGTCGAGCGCCGTCTCAAAATTGCCGAGGTTACTGTGGTAATTTCCCAGGTTGTTCAGCAGTACGCCAAGCGTGTAGTTCGGCGCCCGGCTTATTGCCTGCTGAAGTTCAAGGCCTTTTTTACCCCAGTAATGCGCCTGCTCATGCTCGCCGGCGTGGCTATGGTTTTCAGCAAGATTGGCGTACACATCCACGCGCATGCCTCTTGTGTCGAATTCACTACGCTCCAGAATATCAAGAGCGACGCGCAAATACGCCCGGCTCTTCAGCACATCACCGCGAGTATCAATGGCCAGATTGCAGAATGTCTGGGCAACATCCGGGTGGTAGTCGCCCAGAACAACACGCAACACTTCGGCCGAACGCTGATAGTATGCGGCAGCGGAATCCAGCCGGCCCGTTGATCCAAAAACAAGCCCCAGATTGCCCAATGCCTTGCCAAGGTTGTGATTTTTACCCTCTGGAGCATGCAAGGACAAAATTCGAACGGCCTCCCGGGAGTAGAACTCAGCGCTGTCCAATTGGTTTCGCCTCCAATACACGCTACCGAGGTTCATATAACTTACCCCTGTTTCCGGGTTTGTATCGCCCCCGAAGTCCCGGCGCAAAGCCAATGCACTGTGGTGGTATTGCACGCAGCGCTCCGGGTCGGTGTTTTCCAGACTGAATGCCAGGTTGTTGTACAGATTGGCCAAGTTGCCGCGCTGATCGTCCGGGCGCAACAACAGCAGTTGAAGGCTTCGCTCGAATGCCGATTGTGCTTCTTCCGTTCTACCGGCTGCCAGCAAGGTGTTCCCGATGAGCAGGTGGCAGTTGGCGATATCTACATCCAGCGAGTCCAGGTGTTTTTCCCGGATGGCCAGCGCCTGTCGGAGTTTGGCCAATGCAAACGGAAAATTGCCTGTCTGACCGAATGTTTCTCCGAAAAACTCATGAATCTCCGCCGTTTCCGGGCTGTCTGCTCCGGTTGCCGATTCTTGCGCACGCAGGGCTTGACCTGCCAGCGCAAGCGCCTGCTGGAGTGCGCCTTCACTGCGGCGTTGCCGGGCCTCGTCGAGTAATTGTACGGGCGATTGGGCCTGTGCCGATGCGGTCAGTAGCAGCGTGAGCCATAGCAGCAGCCATTTGCCAAGCCCGGGAGGGGTGCCTTTTTTACATCCGGGGCTTACACCTTGATTTTTATACCCGGGGCTTACACCCCGGGTTGGACGGTACTTTTTATACCCGGGGCTTACACCCCGGGTTGGCAGATGGCGCCCTTTCAGGGCTGAACGGGTGTTTGTCAACTGAATTTGGGTGCACAGCGGCTCCATGCTCATCGTTTATGCACATCGCTAAAAAACGACGGCCCCGCCGAACCGGAAATTCACGGCCGCCGAGCCGTAGGGGGTGACGGCGTTGAGCGCATTGTCGGACAAAATGAACAGTTGCAGCGGGCCGGGCTTGGCCACGATACTCAGGCCGATATTGGCGGCAGAGCGGTCGTTTATGCTGTACATGCCGCCGACGGTCAGCCATTTCAGGGGCGACCAATGGACGCTCGCACCCACGGAGGTTGCCTTGCGGCGTTCGCTGTTGAAATGGTGGAGCACGGCGCCGAGCACCCAGCGTTCGGTCAGTTTGAACGAGCCGCCCACATAGATGCGCATGGGCAGTTCGGTCGTGAACTCCGAGTCCGTTTTCTGGAAATTCAGCACGTCGTTCAGGCTGTCGAGCGCAGCGTCGAAATCGAGGCTGTCGGTGGTGCCGTTCAGAATATCGGTGCCGGGAATGCCGATGCCGTTGTACGCGTAGGTGCCCTGACTGCGGTAGTAGTTGGCGTTTTTCTTCCAGGCGATGCTGCCGCCGAGGTCGAGTACACTGGCGCTCAGGGTGAGGCGATCGCCGGCTTTGAGTTGTAGGCCCAAGTCGAAGGCCCATCCCCCGTTGGCGGCGAAGTCGTTTTTGATCTCGTTGAGCGACAGGTCGAAGCCGAGGCCGGCGGTGTCTATGGAAGAAACAATGCTGGAGGAGTGGAACGCGTAGTCGGTAGTAAGCGACAGCTGGTAGATGTCGTTGCTGGTCAGGGCGCTTATTTTCCGGCGGTTTTCGTCGCTTTGTACGGCGCCGACGCCGGAGAGGAATTTGGCGCGGGCGCCGATGGTCAGGTTTTCGCCGAAGCGTTTGCCGAGACCGAGGTACAGTTCGTTCCAGTTGGCGGTATTGATGGCCGGGCCGATTTCGAGTGTCTGGCCGACAAACGGGCCGTTGCCGTACCAAAACAACTCGGCCAACGCTTTGGGGTAATTGATCGCCGTGTTCACGCGCACCGCATAGCCGGCTTGCAAAAACATACTGCCGAGGCGCACTCCGGCGGAAGCGATTTCGAAGCGCTGATCAAAGTACACATCGTTGTTTGGCTCCAGTTTGTTGATGGCATTGCCCACATCGAGGACGGTGCGGTCGCCCTGTTCGCGCAGCAGGTCGTTGTAGGTGATGTCGCCCGAATGCGCGGCATCAAGGCCAAATGAAGGGCCGCCGATGACGAAGCGTTTTTCCGAAGGGAAAAAAGCCGGATTAACGGCGTTGGCATGCCACAGGTCGCTCTGCTGATGCAGCAGGAGTTCCTGTTGGGCAAAAGCGGTTTGCAGGGTAAAAAGGCCGAGGAAAAGGGGAAGGATATGGTGCTTTTTCATTGATGTTATTTTTTGATTTTTTGATTACATGATTGCAGAATACATGATTGCAGATTTTTGAAGTGCGTAGAGTTGACCGCCTGTTATGCACCCTACGGATACTTCTAAAATCTGCAATCATGTATTCTGCAATCATGTAATCACTTAAAAATAGGAATCCGGACGCCCAAAAACGGTTACTCGCCCCCTACCCGCAGTTTCACTTTCAGGCCCATGCGTACGGCAGCGCTTTGTGTAGCCAAAAGTTTTACCGGCACCAGGCCGCCGTCGGCGGTGGTGAAAAAGGTGCGCATCAGGATGTTTTTGGACTGTCGGACGCGGTCAAAACGCTCCACATCCATCGGCACAAAGGTTTCGGTGCGTTTGCTGCCGATGGCGATCCCGTTTGCATCTACGGAAGGTGCCTGCAGGATGGGCTGCGGCTCACCGATGAACAGCGAATCGAGCGCGATGCCGTTTTCATCCTGAAAATACATTTGCAGTTTGGCGCCGATCGGCGAGGAGTTTTCAGTCACTACTTTGAACTCTACGGATTCGATGTCGGTAGAATCCAGTTCGGAGTACTCGCCGAAATTCAGGTCGAGGATTTGTTCCGAACCGAAATCCTGCACCGAACCTTCGAGCAGCAGTTCCACGCTCATGCGCAGGGCAATGGTGCTCTTGTCGGTCAAAAAGCCCACGATATTGGGGTCTTTGGTAGCGTTGGAAATGCCTGCCACCTCGTAGATCAGTTTCACGGGCTGGGCGTTGAAAATTTCCGCGATGTTGGAGTTGTTTTCATCCAGCGTCACGCTGGTGTACTTGGTTTGGCCCACTTCGCCGGCAGCCAGGGAAGGGTAGGCAAAGTCAATGCTGTCGCCAAAAAACACGCTGCTCTCTAATTTGTAGTCCTTCCCGTCCTGACCGATAAAACTCAGGTGCTTGACCACGCCACGCGTCGGGAATCCCCAGGAATTGGACACCGTCATGGTCACCTTGGGGTTTTTCACCCGGACGTTTCCTTTCAGGTCGGTCTGGTTAATGTCAATGTCAATGGTGTCGAGGGTGAGCGGGTACTCCGAGTAGCCCCAGTAGCCCTGCACATACGACAGGGTGAAACCGTTGAGCAAAATACCCATGCCGGGTATGCCGGGTGCGGTTTCGGGCAACACAATCCGGTTTCCGGAGGGATCGTATGCTTCGTATCGGAACTCCAGGGCATTGCTGTCGGACAGGAGCAGGTAGCCGGACAGGTCGTATTGCGGAGAAATCAGAAACTGCCCGGCCGGGATTGTAAAGTCGTAGGAAAACATTTGTCCGTTTTTCGACATCTGCGGGATACTGAACGTACCGACGATACTATGTGGCAGCTGGTTGTTGATGATCACGTTCATCAGTCCGGTGAGTACATCGGCGCGGTGGATGTACACCGAGTCGGGCACATTGAACGGAAAACGGAAAAACGTATCCGGCACCGGGATAGGGGCATCCGGGAACTTGAAAAACTCGAAGATGTCCGTCGCCGGTTTTTCAGCCACGTCGCCGCTGTAGTACAGGGTCATGGTATTGTCGGGATTCACCACGATGGTGTCGCCGCCAAGGGTATCGTTCAGAATCGTGAACATGAGGTCTTTCAGGCCGATTTCGGTGGAGAACAGCGGGAATGCGTACTCCGGCGTGCGCTCGGCGAGTTCGACGTCGTTGAGACTTTTGTCACAAGCGGAAAATAAGCCGGCTCCAAGAAGAGCAGGCAGCAGGTAGCGCGACCAAGATTTGATAAGCATCGAAAAAACTGGTTTTGGTTAGAAAAACTGGTTCTGCAACCTATCCGGAAGAACGGCGGAATTCGGTGGCCAACCTGGCGGGATTATGAGAAAACAGTTGCGTGTGCTCTGGATCGGATCGGCAAGCGCGACACAAACCGACTTTATACGCACTTATCGTCCGAAAGTAAATCCGACCGACAACTGGTACACCATGTTGCGATCAGTGTCGTTGCGATAAACCGGGCTGCCGTTGTCGGTAACGGCTTTGGCGATGTCGGCATCTTCGTTGGAAATATCGGCCAGACCATACTGCATCCGGAAGCCGATGTACAGCGAGTTGATGTAGTACGACAGGCCGGCAATCAGGCCATAGTCGAGGCTTTTGTACAGGCTGCCCCGGTCGCTCGGATAGTCAAAATACGCGCCGAGGGTGCTGGGCAACTCGAGCGGTTTGCCACCGATTTGGGCTACCTTCAGATCGCCCGAGCCTTCGCCGGGTTTGTCGGAACCGTAGTCGTAGTCGAGATTAAACTCCAGATCGGATACTGCTACCGAGAGCGGCACGGTACGTCCGCCGGTGTAGGAAAGAGAGCCTTCGCCGATGGACTGCACGCGCAGGCCTGCATAAGCGCCGGCGGAAAATTCGAGGTCTTTCCAGCGGCCATGCGCCATCACCGGAAAGTCAATGTAGGCGTTGGTTACGTTTACGAGGTATTTTGAGTTTCCGGTAGTCAGTGTAGTGGTGCCATCGTCGAACCGGAAGGTGCGGAACGACTCACCCTCGTAGGTGTACTTCGAACCTTTTTTGTTGTACAGCACTTCACCCCGGATGCCGAAAGCCGTGCCGGGGAACTGATAGTCCACCGAGATACCGATATGAAAACTGGTTAGTGAACCCCAGTTTTCGAGATTGGCGCCGGCTGCACTTACTTCCAAAGGGCCGTCAATACTGTTGAAATTCAGACCGGCCTTGAAACCATACTTCATTTGCCCCCAGGCAGCGGAAGAAACAAGAAGAACAAATGCAGCAGAAAACAGGGAACGGAATGTAGAAGAGTAGTTTTTGAAAAAATTCGACATGACTGAAACGGGTTGAGGAGGTTGAACGGGTTGAGCGGGTTGAGCGGAAAACGTTTGAGGCGGGCAAAAGTACATTTTTCCCGAACAAGTACTCGCCCCGGTGATACGTGCTGCCAAAAGGCGCTACTTTTGCCGGGGAAAGGTTGGAAGAGGTTTCTGGTTGGAAGGTTTCTGGTTCACTGTAACCTTCAAACCAGCAACCAGTAACGTTCAAACCAAAAACCAGCAACCTTCAAACCAGTAACCTTCTAACCTGAAACCTGAAACCTCTAACAGCATATACAAACATGAAAGACTGGCCACTCTGGGAAATTTTCATCCGCTCCAAACAGGGGCTTAGCCACAAGCATGTGGGCAGCCTGCATGCCGCCGACGCCGCCATGGCCCTCGAAAATGCCCGCGACGTGTATTGCCGCCGCAACGAAGGCATCAGCATTTGGGTCGTCGAATCCCGACACATCCATGCCTCCGGCGAAGATGCCGACGCTTTTTTTGACCCTGCCAACGATAAAATCTACCGGCACCCGACTTTTTACAACCTCCCCGATGAGGTGAAGCACATGTAGAGAAAGAGGTTGAAAGGTTAGAAGGTTACTGGTTTCTGGTTAGAAGGTTTCAGTGAACCAGAAACCAGTAACCTTCTAACCAGTAACCTTCTAACCAGTAACCTTCTAACCAGTAACCTGATTCACCATGTTTAAATACCTGCTTCACCTCGGCGACAATGCCCTCATTCTTTCCCAGCGCCTTGGCGAGTGGTGCGGCCATGGGCCGGTACTGGAGCAGGATATTGCCCTGACCAACATTTCCCTCGACCTGCTTGGGCAAGCCCGGATGCTGCTCACCTACGCCGGCGAAATCGAAGGGAAAGGCCGCAGCGAAGATGACCTGGCCTATTTCCGCGATGCCCACGAGTTCCGCAATGTGTTGTTGGTGGAGCAACCCAACGACGACTGGGCGCATACCATTGTTCGACAGTTTTTTTTCGATGCGTACAACTACCACCACTGTCAGGCGCTGCTGAGTAGTGCCGACGCCCGGTTGGCTGCCATTGCCGAAAAAGCGTTCAAGGAAATCACCTATCACCTGCGCTATTCCAGTGAATGGACGATCCGCCTCGGCGACGGCACCGACCTGAGCCGGCAAAAAATGCAGGCAGCCGTGGATGATCTCTGGCCGTTCACGGGCGAACTCACCACTCCCAACGAAACCGACCGCCTGGCCGCCGAAGCAGGCTACGGTGTGGATTTGCTTGCTATAAAACCGCTTTGGGATTCCAAAGTGCAGGCCGTCATGCAGGAGGCCACCCTGCAACTGCCCGACACCGCCTGGATGCAAAGCGGCGGCAAAGACGGGCGCCACACCGAACAACTCGGGTACATACTGGCCGAAATGCAATACCTGCAACGCGCCTACCCGGGTCAGCAATGGTAGACGTTACAAACCGAACAACCGGGATTGGATGTGGATTTCCAGTTCCTCCAGCGCCTGAAGCCGCTCCAGGTCAAGTTCAATTTTGCGGAACGGGTTGTGGCTGAGTTCCAGGGAGCGGAGTTGCGTACAATTGGACAAAAACTCCGGCAGCGTTTCGAGCCGGTTGTAGCGGGCATTGAGCCGCTCCAGCAGGGGTGAATGCGCCAGAAACTGCAGGCTGCTCAGGTTGCACCGCGGCAACGCCGCCTCCCGCAGTCCCGGAAAAGGACCAAGCCGCTCTTCACCAGCCACAGGATAGCCTTCGAGAATCAGTTTTTCAAGCGAAGTACTGCCAAACAGCCCGCCTTCGGGCACCAGCATCGGGTTTCGGGGCCTGAGGTTGCCCTTGCGAATGATGAGCGTGAGCAAACGGGGCAGGGTGAGCAATTCCACCGGAAATGCCTCCATGCGTACGTTTTCGATAATAACGGTCTCCAGCGGCAGTTGCAACAAGAGCGGCAGCGCAGCGGGCAAATCGAAATTTTTGTGTGCAGGCAGAGCGATGAATTTCAGGAAATCGAGTGTGGCAAGCGCAGGCGAAAGAGCCGGTGTCTCCAGCCGGCGCAGATCAAGCGTATGAAAGGCCACCTGCGCATTGCTGCCGGCGCCGGGCCGGGTTCGGTGCCAAAGACACATTTTGCTGGCCAGCAGCAGATCGAACAGGTCAATTTCCGTGCTTTGGTAGCGGCTGAAATACTCGGCTTCGTCGTAGTGGTAGGTGGCTGTTTCGCGCAGTTTTTGAGCCTGTCGCACGGTATTTTCGCTTGCGTAGCGCTGTAGTAGTGCCATCGCCCGACTACCTGTTTCCCTGTTTGCATGAAAAACCGCGATGCCGAACAGATAGCCGAGCAGCCGCCGGTTGGCGCCGCCGCCTTCGATCAGTTCGAGCAACAACCGGCAATTGTCCGTCTCCGTATCACGCAGCAGGCGCGTCATCTGAAGCGTATTTACGCCGTCATCTTCTGCCAGAAATTGATTCGTATTTGCCATACGTTCGGGTTTCCTGCATGGAACATTTGTGCCGGAAAAAAGTTAGTAGCCGGGTGCTGCTTCGCTGTTTTCAATTTTTTTTGAAAACAAAATCATTGCGAATGGTATTTATGCAGAACCACTAAATCAATAGTTTCAAGTCAGCATTAAACATGGACATTCAGGAAGGCAAACAAAAGTTCATCGAGTCTTGGGGCAAAATGGCTACCGAATGGGGTATCAACCGGACAATGGCTCAGGTGCACGCCTTGCTGCTCGTGGCGCCCGAGCCGATAACCGCCGACGAGGTGATGGAGCAACTCCGCATTTCACGGGGAAACTCCAATATGAATATCCGTGCTCTGATGGATTGGGGATTAGTGCATAAACAACTGCGCCCCGGCTCGCGCAAGGAGTTTTTTTACGCTGAAAAAGACATGTGGGTGGTATTCCGCCAGATACTCGTGCACCGGAAAAAGAAGGAACTCGAACCCATGCTTCGGGTACTCGACGATGTGGCCTGCGTGGAAGCCCGCTGCCCGGAATCCGAGTCTTTTTGCCGCATGGTAAAGAATATTCGCTCCCTGTCGCGCAAAGCCGATCAGACGCTCGATTTTCTGGCCAAAGCCGATTCCAACTGGTTTTCCAACCTGTTTTTTCAAATGATCCGGTAATGCACCGGACAGTGCGTAAAAATACTCATCGCTCATCACGCATCACTAACCAACGCCACACCTGCTGGTATGGCACGCGCTGCCCGCCGAACGCGCGAAAAACGTGTTCGATACCAGGGTTCATGCTGCCCTCGAAATCGAGGCTGAGTCCGCGCTCCGAACAAAACCGGATGGCCTGCCAATACAATGCATGCAGAGCGCCCGGGCGCCGGCAACCGGCATCAAGTCCGGCCAGCACTACACCCCCCTGCCCGGCGTCGAAAGCCAGAAAAAGTCCGGCGCAAATATTCCCGCGTTCCCGGTCTCGAGCAATAAAACCCTGCCCCTGACCCCGTTCGGTCAGCGCCCTGTGCAGGCGTTGGAAGGTGTCGAACGTGTATGGCCGGCGCAGTTTTTTTCGCAAAAACGACTGTTTGTTCAGGTCAAACAACGGCTTCGGGTTTTCCTCGGGCACAATTTCCATCTGTATTTCGGCATGCCGCAGGTCTGTGCGCAAGGTGTTTTTCAGTCCGGCAAACAGCCCCGGGAGGTCGCTCGTATCCGGCAGGCGGTACGTGTAGCGGGTTGTTTGGCGAAAGCCTGCCCAATGGAACGGAAGCCCGTGCCGGATTTCCGGGCGAAATGTCTGTTGGAAAAACAACACGCCGGGCAAACGGGCAATCAGTTTTTCCAGTGTGCGGTGGGTCAGCGTGAGGCGTTTGTGTGCCGGCCACGACGGATCAGCGCCGACCAGCCAGGGGCCGGAGTATGCCGTCAACGGCGGGTTTTGTACCACCGGAAGCCCCCATCGGCGGGTACGGAACCACGGCCATGCCCCCGGCAACGAACCGCCTGCTACGGCTACATCCCAGGCATCGGGCATGCACACCGCATCGAGCCACCAGGGTTGCAGGTGTAGCGGCACGGGATGCTCCCGGCAGAAATCGAGGTAGCGCGCTTTGTCGCCGGACTTTGTCGCCATACTTTTGCCCGCACCGACGCGGTTTGGCGCCCAAAAGTCGGTACTAAACACAACACCTCACACTCGGAACAACATGACGCTTCGTGAATTTTTCGACTTTCTCGGCGAGCACCCCTTAGTGATCGTGGGCTATTTTTTGCTGGCGCCGCTCCTCGCGTTGTTTGCCGGCTGGGCCGGACGTGGAGCGGGGAACTCATCGCCCTGGAAATACCTGTACGCCCTGATTGTGTACGCCGTGTGCATTCCGGGCATCTTTTCCGTTGCGCTGAGCGTTTACCTGTTCCTGTTCGAGCGGGGCGGCAGCATCCTGAATACCAATCTGCTCACACAGGTCGTACCGGTTATCTCGATGATCCTGACCCTCGGACTTGTGCGTCGGAACGCCGATTTCGAGCATCTGCCCGGCTTCGGCAAACTCTCGAGCCTGATGATGACCATCGGCGCGGTGTTCATGCTGATGTACCTGCTGGATCGCACACACATCATCGCCTTCGTACGGGTTCCGGTGCAGTATCTGCTCCTGATCGTTGTCGGTATGTTGCTGGTGTTGCGCTACGGGTTTCGGCAGATGATTTCGTGAGGAGGGAGTGTTTTAGTGTATTAGTGTTTTGGTACTGAATGGCTCTTTGATGAATCATTTTCGATTTTTATTCCTGCTTTTTGTTGTTTTGGCGGCCTGCGATCAGGTAGCCAAACGCGCCGACGTGCTGTACACGCAGGACGATACCGTAGTGGAAGTGGCTCGCGACGTGGAAATTCTGTACTCCGACAGCGCCATCGTACGCGTGCGGGTGACGGCGCCCACGCTGCACAACCACACGGAACGCGAAGACCCGAGGCAGGAATTTCCCGACGGGATAAAAATTGAATTTCTGACGCCAAACCTGACGGTGCGCAGCACACTTACCGCCAAATTTGCCGAACGCCGGCAGGACAAAGGCCTCGTCGTGGCACGCGACAGTGTCGTGCTTACCACCATTGAGCGGGAAACACTCGAAACCGAGGAACTCATCTGGGACGAACACGCCCAAAAGGTGCGCACCGACAAGTTCGTGAAAGTAACCAAACCCGGCGAGGTCATATACGGCTTCGGGTTGGAAGCAAACCAGGATTTTTCTTTCTGGAAAATAACGGTGCCCAAAGGCACGATCAAGGCCGAGCAGTTGGACAAGGCGGTACAGTAGAATTTTCAGAGCAGGTCTTCAAAAACTTTTTCTACCGGAATTTCGATGCCGGTAGCCGGGTCGGTGAGCATACCGGTGTTGAAGAAGAAGTTCGTATCGTCGGGCAGCACGATGTGGATGCCTTTCAATTCGGGCACTACGATCCATGCGGATTTCACCCCCAGGGGAAAATAGATGTCCCAGGCCTTGTGCATCAGTTCGTTCACCGACTGGCTGGGGGAGATGATTTCGATGGTGGTCAACGGCACATCTTTTTCCCGAGCGGCCACCGTGCGCACATCAAGTTTTCGTTTCGGATAAATACAAATATCCGGCGTGGAAGGCGGCGTGGAGTCAAGGCTCAATTCGCTGATAAACATAAATGTATCGCCGTAAAGCGCCTTGAGAAGTACAGAAATGGCTGTTTGGAAGCACCGTGAATAATGTTGGGCATAGGTTTGTTGCGTTCTATTTCGTAGTCGGACAGACTGGCCGGTTCAGCAATATCGGGAGTTGTATGCAATTCTTCGTGCAGCATGGTATCAAATTTTCAGGACAAACTTACTCGAATTATTGCGCTTTAGGCTGAATGAAGTCCCACAAATTTCCGTATAGGTCTTCGAAAACAGTGACGGTTCCGAAGGATTCTTCCGCCGGTTCGCGAACAAACCGAACGCCCTGTTCGCGCATCCGGTGGTAGTCGCGCCAGAAGTCGTCGGTGTGCAAAAAAAGGAACACCCTGCCCCCGGTCTGGTTGCCCACGCTGCTGAGTTGTTCGTCGTTGGCGGCTTTTGCCAGTAGCAGGCGGCACTGCCCGGCGCCCGGCGGAGCCAGCACCACCCAGCGTTTGACGGCGCTCAGGGTGGTGTCTTCAAGCAGTCTGAAATTCAGTTTTTCGGTGTAGAACCGGATGGCTTCGTCGTAGTCGCGCACCACGAGGGCGATTTGAGCGATGTGTTGTTGCATGGTGAAATTGTTATACGGCAAAGGAATGTGGTGGTTTCGGGATTTGACGCACGTCCTGCGCTTCCGGCACGGTCGTAGAGCAGATGTCTATGGCTCGTCTAATATTTGAAGGTGCTCTGCTGCTGCGGGCAAAAATCCGGTTTCCTTTGCAGCGCTTTTCCAATCGCCCGAAAAAACCGTCATTCCAACTTTCGCGCACCATGCCGCTCGTTTCCCCGCTCCCCTCCGACCACGATGCCGAAGTAGCCCGTCTGGCTGCATTTTTCAACGAAACGCTCGGTTTTTGCCCCAACAGCGTGCTGACCATGCAACGCCGCCCCGCCATCGCCAAAGCGTTCATCCAGTTGAACATGGCCGTGATGGCAAACGAAGGCCGTGTCACCAGCGACCTCAAGCGCCTGATCGGCTACCTCTCCAGCCTGACCGCCGGCTGTCGCTACTGTCAGGCGCACACCATCCGCGCTGCCGAACGCTACGGCGCCGGCGATGACAAACTCGCCCACATTTGGGATTACCGCACCCACCCGGCATTTTCCGAAGCCGAACGCGCCGCACTTGACTTTGCCGTGGCGGCATCTTCGGTGCCCAACGGCGTAGACGAGCACATCAGCGCCAACCTGCGCCGCCACTGGGACGACGGCGAGATCGTGGAAATCCTCGGCGTAGTGGCTCTGTTCGGTTACCTCAACCGCTGGAACGACAGCATGGGTACCGCACTCGAAGACCCGGCTTTTGACAGCGGACAACATTACCTCGGCGGGCATGGCTGGACGGGCGGCAAACACCGCTGAGCACACACAAACTTTCCGGGTTTTCAAAACCCTGGAAAATTTATCTGAATAATTTTCAAACCTGAATAACAACACATTATGCGCAGCAATCACGAAATTGACTACCGTATCCACGGCGAAGAAATGCAATGCGTGGAAGTCGAACTGGACCCGCAAGAGACCGTCATAGCCGAGTCCGGCAGTTTCATGTTCATGGATGACGGCATCGAAATGGCCACCGTTTTCGGCGACGGCAGCGACCGCGCCCAGGGCTTTTTCGGCAAGGTCATGTCGGCGGGCAAACGCCTGCTCACCGGCGAAAGCCTGTTTATGACCACTTTTACCAACACGGGCTACGGCAAGCAGCGCGTCACCTTTGCGGCGCCGTACGCAGGCAAAATCGTCCCGCTCGACCTGTCGCAATTCGGCGGCAAGGTAGTTTGCCAGAAAGACGCGTTTCTCTGTGCCGCAAAGGGTGTGCAGGTGGGCATTGAGTTTCAGCGCAAACTCGGCACCGGTCTGTTCGGCGGCGAGGGATTTATCATGCAAAAACTCGAAGGCGACGGCATGGCCTTCCTGCATGCGGGCGGCTACATCCTCGAACGCGACCTCGCTGTAGGCGAAACCCTGCGCATTGACACGGGGTGCATCGTTGCGTATACCCAGCAAATTGACTACGACGTGCAGTTTGTAAAAGGCATCCGGAACATGGTGTTCGGCGGCGAGGGTCTGTTCTTCGCCGTGCTGCGCGGCCCCGGCAAGGTGTGGCTCCAGTCGCTGCCGGTGAGCCGTCTGGCCGCCCGCATCCTGCAATACGGCACCGTCAGTCGCAAGGAGGAAGGCAGTATTCTCGGCGGTTTGGGTAACCTGATTGACGGACATTGATCTGAAAAACATTAAAAACCGCTTAAAATCGGGCAGGCCGGCACAATGGTAAAACGTTGTGTCGGCCTGCCGTCATTTTGCGCGGGAGCGTGGTGCATTTTTTGTTAAAAAAACAGAAACACGGATCACCGGCAAATGAGGTGTTCCGGCATCTGAATTTTACGTTTAACTACTGCTCACCTTTCCCTATGCGCAAACTGTACATCTTCGCGGCTCTTGTAGCCGTAGTCCTTCTGGCATGCAAACATGATCCCTTGTGGAACCCTCTTGATCTGGAATTGAACACTGCCGTCGCCGGCAGTTCTCACTCCGGCAGTGCCGATTATTTCATTTTACCAGAAAGCGGCGACCTCGCCGCGATCCCGCAGTCACCCGCCAACCCGCTGACTGCAGCCAAAGTGGAACTCGGAAAAATGTTGTTTTTTGAATCCGCCTTTGGTGTGGAAGCCAAACACTACTCGGGCATCTCTACATTTTCCTGCGGTTCCTGCCACGTTCCGGCTGCCGGTTTCCGCCCCAATCGCATGCAAGGTATCGCCGACGGCGCTTATGGCTTCGGTCACAACGGTGAGGGGCGCGAAAAACTCCAGGAGTACGCCGATCAGGAAATTGACGCGCAGGGCGCTCGCCCCTTGTCGGTGCTGAATGTAGCGTTTGTAACCAATTCAATGTGGAACGGTTCCTTTGGTTCGGGAGGTGTGAATACCGGTACTGAAGCCATGTGGGGCGTGTTCGACCCCGGTACGGCTATCAACCACCAGCACCTCGGCACGCTTGAAGGCCAAAATATCGAGGGCTTGAAAACCCACCGCCTGTTGTACAACAGGGAACTCGTGGAGTTTTATGGATACAAAGGCATGTTTGACCAGGCATTCGGCGACCTTCCGGAGGAAC
Organism: Saprospiraceae bacterium; assembly: GCA_016787285.1. Classification (GTDB taxonomy): domain Bacteria; phylum Bacteroidota; class Bacteroidia; order Chitinophagales; family Saprospiraceae; genus M3007. The sequence continues at coordinate 20,272 of JAEUUV010000083.1, forward strand.
AGCGTTACAATCGCACGACCGCCAGTTTTGCCATTTCAGCCTACCTGCGCCAGTTGCTCTGCAACGAGGCCCCGTTCCAGCGCTGGCTCAAGGGCGATATGGATGCAATGAGCGAAGAGCAAAAACGCGGCGCGCTGCTGTTTTTCGGCAAAGCCGGTTGTGTACGCTGTCACAACGAACCCAACCTTGGCTCCATAACATTTCACGCGCTCGGCGTGGAAGACCTGTACCAAAACGGTGGCCTGAAAACCGACATCAACGACCGGCGGAACCTGGGCCGTGGCGGCTTTACCGGCAAAGAAGAGGATATGTTCCGCTTTCGGGTGCCGCAATTGTACAACCTTGGCGACAGCGGCCCCTATTTCCATGGCAGCAGCAAACAAACTCTGCGCGAGGTGATGGAGTATTTTAATGCCGGCGTGCCCGAAAACCCGCGTGTACCGCAGTCGCAGATTTCCGCCTTTTTCCACCCGCTCAACCTGTCGCCGTCGGAACTGAACGACCTCGAAGCCTTTATCCGCGATGGCCTGCGCGATCCTGACCTGCAACGATTTGTTCCGAAGAAAGTGCTCTCCGGGTTCTGTTTTCCGAATAATGACGAGCAGTCGAGAAAGGATATTGGCTGCGAGTGAAACACATGAGCTTCCATACATCTGCGAAGCTATGAACATCTTCGCAGATGTATGGCGTGCTTTTTATTACCCGATGAAGTCGCGGCAGGGGGCATCGTGACGCGGAGAAATGCACTCACTCCCGCGCCAGCCCGCGAATCTGCCGTGCCTTACCCACCTCCGCAATACCCTCGCGCAGGTGTACCGCATCGGCTATTTCCCGGTAGGAAAAATACTGAAGCACGCCGGTCAGTACCAGCAGCAGCCATATCAGGTGTGCCACGAAACTGGCGGCAAAGGCTGTGGTGTACATCACAAACCGCTGCATGGCCGCGCCCTCCGACGGCACCAGCCAACTAAAAAACTGAAGGAGAATACGCCACAGTTCGGAGTCGAGAAACAGAAACAGCAGCAGGGCAAAATTGATGGTCAAAAAACCCAACACAAAACCTTGCCCCCAGCGCATCAGCCGGAGGGTGCGTGGCAACGAACGCCAGGCGCTGTTTTCAAAATAAGCCGTAGCCATCCAAAGCCCCAGGAAAGGAAAAATCCCGATGCCCAGCAGCCAAAGCAGAAGGCCGGAATCCAGCGCTTCGAGGCACCAGACTCCGCCGAGCGACACGGCGGCGGTAGTCAGCAAGTGCGGCCCCCAAAAGCGGCCGCCCCATTGCGCCCGGAATGCTTCGGGCATCTCGCGCTGCACCATGAACAACCCGGTGCCAAACAAGCCCCAGAACAAAAGTGCCTGCCCCCAGAACATAGCCGGGGCGCGTTTGCGACCGATGGCATCCCACCACCCGCTCAAGGCGCCGGTGGGGTAGTCGGGAAATTCAAATGCCACCGATTGTCCGAACATGCCGGACACAATCGCCAGCCCGACAAACAGCGCCGAAACCGCCGCCAGACTGCCGAAGCCGGCGCGTCCGTAGCGCAGCAGCAGCGCAAACGCGTCGGCGAACATCTCGCCTTCGCCCTTGATCGTCGTGAATGAAATTGCCTCCGTGCGGGTGGGTGGAAGGTCTTTGTTTGTTTCCACGTCCCGGAAACCCGTACGCGACTTGTGCCAGGGCAACCACACAAAATACCACATCACAAACGCCAGCGAACTGAGGATAAAAAACAGCCGCACGACATCGGGTGTCTCGGTGAAACGCGTCAGGAAACCTTCGAAAAACGCCGCCAGTATGAACATGGGAATCAGTCCGATGAAAATTTTCAACCCGCGGCGCATGCTCAACTGAAACGCCTGCCGCCGGGTATAGGTGCCGGGAAACAACAACCCCGACCCGGCCACAAGGCCGGCCGCACCGGCAATGATGATCGCACTGATCTCCAGCGTGCCGTGTATCCAGATGGTAAGAAACGACTCCCAGAATAGTCCCCTTTCTACAAAAAAATACTGAAAAGCGCCGAGCATGATGCCGTTGTAAAGCAGCATGAACACAGTGCCGATGGAGGCAAGTACTCCGAAAATGGCCGTGCGCAGTGCCACGAACAGGTTATTGGCCGCGATGCCGATAGACATGCCGAGCGGGGGACTGTCTTTGTACACTGCCATCGGATCGTTGCCCTCGATGTTGCGCAGGGTCATTTCCACATAAGCATCGCCAAGAATGACGCGGGCGAAGTCGGGATTGATCCGGCTCGACACCACCCCGATGAGGCAGGCAAGAGCGAAAATGCTGAACGACAGCCATAGCGCCCGCCGGGTTTCCCACAGCACCTGCGGCAGTTCGTCGGTCCAGAACAGGCGAAAACGCCGGGCCGGAAAACGTTTTCCGCGGTATAGGTTGTGAAAAATGCGCTGTGCCAGCCCGTTCAGGTACATACGCACCGAGCGGTTGGGGTAGTAGGTGCGGGCGTACGACAGGTCGTCGGTGATTTGCACAAACAGATCGTTCAGGCGCTCCGGGTCGCGGTGGTTTTGGCGGAGCATCTCCTCAAAGTCCGACCATTTTTCCTGGTTTTGTTCGATAAACCTGGTCTCGCGCATAGGTTTGCCGTTGGTTACTGCCCTTTTTCCTTCAACACGTTCGGGTTTTTCTTTATTGCCTGCTGCCGGTACTCCTCGCCGCGCACCCGGTCGCCGGCGATGTGGTAAGCCGTGCCGAGGTCGAACAGGTAACTCGCGTTGTCGGGCGCCAGTTTCACCGCTTTCTGGAACCACTCGATGGCCTCGGCGGTCTTACCCTGCATGCCGTTGGCCACGCCGAGCAGGCGGGCCGTTTCGGGATCGTCGGGACTGATTTGCCACGATTCTTGCAGGCGCTGAATGGCCGCCGCGAGGTCGCCTTTTTGTTCACCGTAGTATTTGCCGGCCTCGCGCAGGGCAATAGCCAGGTAAGTGCGTGGTTTGGGATCGTTAGAGGCGATTTGCGCCGCCACGCGGTAGTCGTCCACCGCGCCGTCGTAGTTTTTCAGAAAATACTGACAGCCGGCGCGGGTAATGAGCGCGTCCTTGTAGTTCGGGTAAATTTTCAGGGCCTGATTCGCGTATCGGAACGACTCGCGCAGCATGTCCATTTTTTTTGCCTCATCTTTCTCGGCCTGGGCTTTTTCAAACAGCACGCCGCCGCAAGCATTGTTGATTTTGGCGCTGTTCACCGAAGTGGCGGCATCGGTGAAAAACAGTGATTCGTTGCTCACCCACACCGGGTTGCGCAGCAGGGTTTTGGCGGAAAAAGCCAGAGCAACAACAGCCGCCACGCCAATGGCTGTTTTCCAGTTCGACAAGCGGGACAGCAACACCGCAGCAGCCAGACAAAACCCCGCCGACGGCATAAAGGCAAAACGCTCGCCCATGTTGGTGCCTACCGGAAACACGAGGTTGGACACGATGCTGATGGTGAGCAGGAAAAACAGGATGCTGAACGCCACCGGATCGCGCCGGCCAAAACCGCGCAGGGCGTACCAGAGGAGCAGCCCGTAAGCGGCTACACTCAGCAGCACTCCGGGGTCGGCAAAGGTTTTGAGGCCGATAAAACGTGGATAGTAGTCATGCGTGAGCGGATGCGGGAACACCAGCAGCACCAGATACTTGCCGAGCGTGTACAGGATAGTGGCTAATTTTTCGCCAAAGGTAAACGCTACCCACTGTGCGCCCTCGATTTTCAGGAACGGATTGTTCATCAATTCCATCGGTGCGGCGCCGAATTTCCAGTGCAGGATGCTGCCACGAATGACAAAAAACGCTGCAAATCCGATCCACACCGGCAATGACAGCCGGATGCTTTGTCCCCACGACAGGGAGCGAAAAAACCACAGCGCCAGCGGAATAACCACCACAAATGTGGCCGCATTTTCCTTGGACAGGCAGGCCAGAAAAAACACCACTGCCGCCAGTCTGCCCCAGATGGCTTTTTGCGTGTCGGCATACCGGAGCGTAAGCCACAACGCGCCGAGGCTGCCGAGCAGGGTCACAATTTCGTCGCAGCCCTTGATGTTGGCCGCCACTTCGGTGTGGATAGGGTGCGCGGCGAAGATCAACGCAGCAATCCAGGCCACGAGCGACGCCCGTTCACTTCCGGCATTCCAGCCCCGGAGCAGCAGCAGGAGGGTGCGGTACAGCAGCACGCAGGTGGCGGCAAACAGCAGCACCGTGAGCAGGTGAAACGGGAAGGGATTGTTGCCTGCCACTTCGTACAACAGGGCAAACATGACCAGCGTCAGGGGCCGGTAGCGCCCGCCCGACACGAGTGTTTCCTTACCTTCCACCTTGAAAAACCCGAAAAACGTGTCCTTGCCGAGTATGCCCGGGATGCCGTCCACGCCCTGCGTGGTGAACATGTTGTCGGTGATGACGATGGCATCGTCCTGCACAAACCCGTGCGTGAGCGTGTTGGCGTACAGCAGGAACGCGAAGGCAAAAAGCAGCAGGCTTTGCTGGAGGGTATTCTGGAAAAATGCCGGCAGCGGCAGGGTTGCGGCGGCGGCAGGCTGCGTGCGAGGTGGAGCGGGGTTGCGCGGTGGTTTGGCCATACGAGTCCTGGGTTGGGTGCGGGGCGAAAGTATGGGTTTGGCGCGAATCCTCGTAGCGTAGTAGTGTCACAGAGGCTCACAGAGTTTGAGAGGGCACAGAGTTTTTTTTAATCCGCGGGTATCCCTTCGCTCTGAATCGGGAAAAAACTCTATGCCCTCTCAAACTCTGTGAGCCTCTGTGACACTTCTTACTCTACGAGAGTAAAAAACGCTCTGTGACACGACCAACCTACGCCGTTTTATACCGCCGAAAATACTCCCGGAACGAGATCATGCGCTGCTGATCCTCGTCCCAGAGTTTGTTGAAAATGCACTTCAGGCTCTGCCAGAAGGTGATTTTGTTGGCGATCTGCTCGAAAACCGGGTTTTCGTGGTGGCAGCGCGCCAGTTCGTAGTTGGGCACCAGAGGGTTCAGGTGGTGAATGTGGTGGTAGCCGATGTTACCCGTAAGCCAGTGGAATACTTTGGGCAGTTTGTAGTATGTGCTACCCTGAATGGCGGCGCGGATGTATTCCCACTTGTCTTTCCAGGCTTTGTAGGTGGTCTCGTGCTGGTGTTGCACATAAAAAAACCACACGGCGATGATGCCGAACAGCACGAGGATCGGCAGGTGTATCCACAGCAGCGCCTCATAGCCGATCAACAGCGCAAGGGTCACATACACGGCTACGAGCAGCAGGTTGTGTCGCAGCAAGGCGCGGCGGGCATGTTCCCAGCCTTTCATGTTAATGCTCGGGATGCGGCTATGTACCAGAATGTACCAGGCCGGTCCGAGTACGAAAAGCACCGGTGCGCTGCGGAACACCATGTAGTGCAGTTTGCCCCAGAAACCCAACTGCTTGAATTCGTTCACGGTCAGCAGGTTGATGTCGCCGATGTCGCGGTGCTCCCACAGGATGCCGTTGTGGCCGTGGTGGAAATTGTGGCTCTTGGCCCAATAGCGGTACGGCATGAAACTGACGAGGCTGCAAATAAGGCCGATGATGTCGTTGGCCTTGCGGCTGGCGGTGAACGACTGGTGCCCGCAGTCGTGCTGGATGATGAAAATACGAACAAGGAAAAACGCATTCACCACTGCGAGAAGCATCGTCAGGGCGATGGACACGTCCTTGAGAAAATACATGGCCACCCAGATGCCGATGAATGGCAGGAAGGATGTGAGAATCTGAAAAACCGCTTTTTTCGTATCGGGAAGTTGGTAGGCCTTGACGATGGCGGGAAGTTGCTGGAGGACGTTTGGGGGAATCGTCTGGTGCTGCATGAAAATGTAAAAAATTGAAAATCAGAAAATAAAGCCGAAAACAGTACGCAGAGTGCGTGGCGTTTGCAGCCGTGCAAAGGTCGAACCTTTTGGCGTAAATCTGTTCGTCCGGGCGGTATAACTTCGCATATTTTTTTTCGCCATTCAGATGCAAAAACAGAGACTGCACCGGACTGCCACAAGGTTGTGTCAAAATGGAATCACGACACAACTCCATGTTCCGTCGGGTTGCCCTACATTTGTTGGAAAAACGATGATCAGGTACGCTCCCTGGCTTTTTCTCATGCTCTCACTTTTCAGCTGTTTTCGCAAAAAATCCCCACCGAAAAGCATCGAACCCTGGCTGGAACAGCAGTTTCCCGGCCGATTTTCAGTCCTGAACAGCAACCTGAAAATGCTCGATGTGATGGCGCAATTCCGGGGCGAAAAACGCGCTCTGGTGGCCGACAAAGCCGACGCAGACGTGCAGTTTTTTCTCGACTGGGAAAAGGGTGTGGAATCGCTGGGGCTGGATACGCAAACGGTTGCAGATGCCCACACACGCGCCAAAACCGACGTGGCTGCCGCCCGCGAGTGGTTTGGAAGGTTGCAACAAGCCGGTTTGGAAAAGTTTTCGGCAGGTGTGGTGGACGAGTCGCTCACCGTGCAAGTGTTCCGCGAACCGACAGCACCGGAGCGGCAGCAGGCACTCGACCGTGTTCAGGTTGCAACAGCCGGGCAGGCGCCCGGCGTCGTTTTTGTCGAAATGCTGGAACCGGCAGCCTTTGGAACCGAATACCGAAACATCATTCCGCGGGGGCATTGGGAAACCGGAACCGGCTGGCAACGCAGAAATATGATACTCTCGCTGCGCATCGAACCGGGCGCCGAAACGCCTGCCGTCTGGAAATACAACCCGGAGTCCACACGCTGCGGGCAGTACCAGAACGACGCCTTCGAGCAAGCGCGGATGTGGGCTGATAAAAATCTGCCCAAGCCGTTTTTTATGGACTCCAACCAAATGGCGGCCTGCGACCTGAAACCCCAAACGCCGAAAGGCAAAGGCCCGGCCATCGGCTTTTCTTTTCCTTATTTTGACAAACAACCCACCGGCGAAAGCGACAACGAACCCCAGGGTTATGTTTACGGGGTTTATTACCCGGAGGAACAGATTTTTACCGAAATCAGGAAACAACGGGAGTTCTGAACCTGGGTAAGTACACCCCTCCGCATTCTCTACCGGGCTAGTACCAGCCGCCGCTGTGCAAGCATATTTCCGGCAAAAATGCGCACAACGTAAGTGCCTTCGGGAAACTGCCCGAGGTGGAGTTCCTGTACGAAACGATCCGACTTGCCTAAGTCAAGGGTTTCCACGACCTGGCCGAGCGCATTCACCACCTCCATCCGCACTTCGGCAGGGGCTTTCAATTCAAGGCTCAGCCGCGCAACGGCATTTGCCGGGTTGGGCCGGATGTCGAATGTCTGTACCGATTCCGGATCGCCGGTGCTTACCGTTTGGCCGACCATAACGGTCAGGAAAATTGTACCGGTGCAGCCACTGCGATCGGAGATGGTTACGGTGTACGTGCCGGAAGTCAGCCCGGACAGGTCTTTGGTGGTCGCTCCGGTGTTCCACTGGTACAGGTACTGGGACATGTCCCCGAGGTATTGGCCCGATCCGCCGCCTGTTTGCAGCAAAATAGCGCCGTTGTTGCCGGGCGGCAACACCTCGTTCACTACCTGAGTGGAAGCGCTCAGCGGATTCAACGGCGGCAGGAGTACCAGCGGCACGGATTGCCCGATGAAAAAGCAGCCACCGGTCGGGTCAATATTGAAAATGAACGGCTGTACGCCGGCGTTGATCCGGGTGCCGCCGCCCAGCACCACGGGCGTCAGGTAGTACGAACCGTACGGAATAACTGAGTTGTCGTTCGGCAGATCAGGCGGAGCCACATCCGGCGCGAAGGGGGCACTGAAAATGCCGGGTATGCTGCCGGGCCATGTACCAGCCGTCAGCGGAGCGGGGCTGATGCACCAGGTGAGTCCATGTTCAGGCCCTACGGTGGGCAGGACGTATTCGGCAACGTCGGCGCTAAGGATATTCGCCACGTTTTCGCCGACACACAAAAAGCCGTTGTTGGCCACATCGAACGACCCGACCTGGCCTTCGGAGCACGGGATGACGGCTTGTTGGGCAATCTGAATGCAAAACTCACCGGTAGCCGCAATGCCCTGACTTTCAAATCCATCAATCAGCAGGTAGTACCGCTGCCCGGGGGTAGTTTCGAGGCTGATTCCGGCACGCCAGTCGGGTATGCCGAAGTTGAACAGATCGTCGTTGCACACGATTTCGGTCAGATCGGTGCAACTGTCGCCCGCGAACGCGAGCATTTGCGTATCGCCGAGGTTGCCCTGTGCCGAGCCTATGTAATTGGCTGCGTTGCAGGGCACCGTCTGAATGTCATAGGAACCGCCGTCGCCCACAAAAGTGAACCACAGGGTGTTGTTCAGAATATCCAGGCCACCCGGCCCGACTTCGCCCCAGCAGGCGACTTCCGGATCGGTAACCGACACGGTAGCGCTGGTGTTGTCGAAAATACCCGTCGTTTGTACGGAATCGGGCGTGTGCCCGAGGTATTGCGTGAGGTCAACGGCGGTTTCGCAGAAGTCCGGGTTGGTGGTATCGGGCGTGAGCAGGGCCAGGTCGTCAATTTTCCAGTGGTATTCGTAGTTACCGATCCAGCGGAAACGCAGCCACACCTGCGGCTGGTTGTCGGCCTCGTTCAGGTCAATTTCTACCGAATCCTGAAAAGGCATATTTGCCGGGAGGTTGCTGAACAGGTTTTGCCAGGTAAAGTCGGCGCCGTCGGTGCTTACGCCGATTTGGGCAAGGGTACCGGCGGGGTTGAAATAAATGTACTGGGTGTAAAAGCGCAGTTTGACGCCGGTTTTACCGCTGCAATCGGCGGGCCGGTTCACGTTGGTGAGCCACACATCGTGCGGAGTCTGGCCGTTTGCTTCGGAGTTGAACAGGAAGTACCCGTTGCTCGCGGTGGGCGCCGCGAAAACAGGCAGGTCGGGGTCCTGAAACCCGGTGGCCGGATCGTCCGTCCAGGTCCAGAAAGAAGGTCCGGCGTTGTTGCCGTCGTGCTGCCAGTTGGAAGTGGCGGTGCTTTCATCGGCAAAGTCCTCCGTCCAGAACACCTGCGCATACGCGGCAGGCGCTGCGAGGAGCATCACGAAAAGGGAGCAGAGCAATATCCTGGCAGATACCGGAGCAGTCATGTGCAGAGAAAAGTATAAAAAAGCAGCAGTCAGCCTTACCAGACCATGTCGTCTTCGTCTTTGGAGGCAACTTTCTTTTCGGATTTTGCCGGCGGCTGATCATCCTGATTGTCGTTTTCCGCATCAGAGAAATCATCTTCCGGGCGATCCTGGTCATCGGCTTCGCGGTTTTGGGCTTCCCATTCCGCCTGACGACGATCGAATTCTTCGTAATCGAAGTCCGGCATCAGGGTGGTTTTTACGTGTTCAACCACCTCGTTGAGCGATGCTACAAAACGGTTGAAATCTTCTTTGTACAGGAAAATTTTGTGGCGCTTGTATCCAAAGCCATCCTCGCGGCGGGTGCTTTCAGTGATGGTGATGAAGTAGTCTTCGCCACGGGTTTTGCGCACATCGAGAAAATACGTGCGGCGTTTGCCGGCGCGTACCCGTTTGGAAAATACGCTTTCTTCGTTATCGCGGTCAAAATCGCCGCCGCGGTCGCGGAATCCACCGCGGTCACGGTTGTCACCACGGTCTCTGAAATCGCTCCGTTCCCGGAATCCGCCGCGGTCGCGGTTGTCGCCACGGTCTCTGAAATCGCTCCGTTCCCGAAATCCACCGCGGTCACGGTTGTCGCCACGGTCGCGGTTGTCCCCGCGATCTCTGTTGTCCCCGCGGTCCCGGAAATCACCCCGGTCTCTCCGCTTGAAATGCCCGTATTCCACTTGTCTTGCGTTTTGTGAAAAAATAAAATGTGTGAATAGTTGCGAGCAAAGGTAGATTTTCCGTTTAAACAACCTTATTTTTTTTTCATGGCAGCAAGAGGCTCCCGGCTTTGTTTTATTTCCGGAAAACTTTAATCTTATTTGTTGGAAATCAATTAGATTAAGAATATAGCGCGACTTATTTGAGAGAAATTCTGCGTGACGTCTGTGCCTTGAGTCTGTGCAACGTCTGTGCAAAATTTATCGCGCTCGATATCGTGCCTGGTGTATATCGCACAGACGTTGCACAGACTCAAGGCACAGACGTCACACAGAACGTGTCAATTAATATGTCCGGCTGCCTTGGAGACTGCTGGTTTTAATCGCCGGGGTTTATTATGAAGTTTTGGCGGGTGCCGAGATTCAGCGATCGGTCATCGCGCCGGCACTGCGTTTCCAGAACACCTCCACTGCCTGATGCAGGCGCACCATCATGTCTTCGGTGGGTTCGTATTGCACGGTAGCGACATACTGCGTGAAGATGTCGTGTACCTGCCGAAGCGGCACCCCCGACACCTGGGCGAGGCGCTGTTCAAACTGCGCGTCGAAGCGTGGCTTCAGGGTATCGGGATCCAACTGGGCCACCAGGCCGTAGCGTTCGCGCACATGTGCCAGAAAAAGCCGCATGGTTTGCACACAGAGGTAGCGGTAGTTTTTTTCCCGAAAATGCAGGTTGGCGATGGTACTGATGAATTCGTAGGAGGAGTTTTCGTTTTTGCCCAGCACGGGAATGATGCGTTGCCGGCGTTTGGCCCGGAAAACAAGGTATGCCAGTGCAAGTGCCATCAGCAGGTACCAGACCCAGGCCAACGGCGGTTTCTGCAATACATAAGCCAGCGGGTGCTCTGTCGGCAATGCCCGGCCGCCATCGTTGTTGCGGCGACGCGCCACCGCTTCCGGCACCCGGCTGTACGCATCCCAGTAGATGTCGCCCTCGGGCAGGTGCGCAAGTATACCCTCGGCATACCGGCGCGTGGGTTTCCGCAGCAGGTGGTAGTTGGAAAACGCAATGGGCGTGGTGTGCAGCAAAAACCGGCCGTCGCCGTAGGGAAAAACTGCGAAATTGACGAAGGAGTCGTTCAACCGGCCAAGCGGATACTGGGGCAATTCATCACAAAAAAACTCGGGTTCAATGTAACTCCAGGCGTAGTCTTCCGGAATATTCTGATCGGCAAAGTGCAAGGAAACAGGCTTGTCGAACCACGGCGCCGAAAGCCCGGCATGCACCAGGGTATCGCTGTGTTTGGCGTAGTCGTTCCACTCTGCTTCGGCGCATTCCTCGAAATACAGGTGAAACATCAGGTCGAAGGGGACAGTCTTGCTCGACAACAGGGCCGTGTTGCCCCGCCCGACAAACGCCAACAGATGCGCCGTGCTCAGGGAGTCGAGAAAAAGTCCCTCGCCCACAAACACGTAACTGCTGCGTTTGGCTGAATCAAGCGGGAGTTCCTCCACGATGTTCTCCCGAATGTCGGCAAATTTTTTTGCAGGGAAATAGTCATCCAGCAAACGGTGCAATACCTGCGTGCCGTAGGGTTGGTCGCTGGTTTCGCTGTAAGCCGACTCTACCCAGGAATCACGCCAGTCAAAGCGACGACCATCCACCGTATTGTACCAGTAGAGCGTCGCAAACAAAGCGATAAGCGCCAGTGCGACAACGAAATATAGGGCGCGGTTTCGCAAACCGGTTGGCTGGTTGATTGGTTGATTGGTTGGCTGGTTGATTGGTTGACTGGTTGGCTGGTTGGCTGGTTGATTGGTTGATTGGTTGACTGGTTGATTGGTTGATTGGTTGATTGGTGGCTGGTTGATTGGTGGCTGGTTGATTGGTTGACTGGTTGGCTGGTTGATCGGTTGACTGGTTGGCTGGTTGACGAGGATGGACTTCAATCAGCCAAACAAGTCAACTGAGAACGAACACATTCAGCAGCATTTGCACCTACGGTTAACGAGGATGAGTTTCCAATCAACCAGCCAACCAGCCAACCAGTCAACCAGTCAACCAATCAACCAGTCAACCAATCAACCAATCAACCAAATTACCGGATCACCCGGACTTTCATTTTGACATCCTTTTTCGGACGGTCGCCCTGAGCGGTTTCGACGGCGGCGATTTTGTCTATGACATCCAGTCCTTCGATAACCTGACCGTACACGGTGTACTCGCGGTCGAGGTGCGGGGTGCCGCCTTTTTCGAGGTAAGCCTTGCGCTGTTCGGGGGTATAGCGGAAGTTACGCGCGGCCTCTACCTGGTTGAGCGTGCCTTCCTGCACGGGCGAACCATGCACAATGTAGAACTGCGATCCGCTGGATTTTTTCTCCGGGTTGTTGGTCCGCGCGGCAGCGATGGCGCCTTTGACGTGTACGAGATCGCCCACAAACTCGGCGGGAATCTGATAACTGGGGCCGCCCATGCCGAGCATCTGGCCGGCAGCGGCAGCGCGCGACTGCGGGTCTCCGCCCTGAATCATGAACCCGTTGATGACACGGTGAAAAAGCAAGTCGTCGTAGAAACCCTCGTCGGCGAGTTTAAGGAAATTATCGCGGTGCTTGGGGGTGGAAGCGTACAATTCGGCGAGCATAGTACCGAATTCGGTTTCGATTTCAATGAGGCAGCGCTCGGGTGCTGTTACCTGAATCATCTGTTTGACTGTGTTGATTTTTTTGCCCTTCCGGGCTTTGAGTGTTACGGTGTAATTGCCGGAATGCTTGTAGGCGTGTACCGGGTTGGCGTCGGTAGAAACCGCGGTGCTGTCGCCGAAATCCCATTCATACGCCTCGGCGTTCATGGATTTGTTGGTGAACGTCACCTTGGCCGGCGCCTCGAATTTGTCGGCCGGTACGGTAAACGCGGCTTTCAGTTTTTTCTGGGCAGTGGCGCTTGGTGCCAAAACGAGACCACAGAGAAAGGGGATCAGGAGCAGTACTTTTTTCATGTGTGTTGAATTGTTTGAATCAGGGCTGCAAAGAAACGGAAAGGCGTCGAACCGTCAATACCCGAAAATATCCTCGAGGGTGAGTTTTTCCACCTTGCCGATGCTGCGCAGGTATTTCAGGTCCACGCGTTTTTCATCGCCGATGACCAACCAGTGGTAGCGGCGCCCTTTGATGTGCCGGTTGTGAAAATGAATCAGGTCTTCGGGTCGGGCTTGCTGAAGGGCAGAAAAAACTTCCTGCCGGAGGTCGTGCCGAAAGCCCCGCTCCTGCGTAGTGCGCCAGTTCCAGTAGATGTCGGCGTGGCGCACGCGCTCAACGGCGATCTGTTTGAGCACACTCTGGCGGGCATGCTCGATTTGCGGCAGCGACACCGGCATGTCGTTCAGGATTGTTTGAAAGGCCTCCACTGCATCGCGCAGTTTGTCGGGCTGGGTGCCGATGTATGCCTGCAGGTAGTGCGCGCGGTTGCGTTTGCCCGGGTTGGACAAGTATGCGTAGGTGGCGTAAGCCAATGCCTTGGATTCGCGGATTTCCTGAAAAACAATGGACGAAAGTCCGTGTCCGAAATACTGGTTGTGCCATTCGGCGTAGATCATTTCCTCCAGGTTGAACTTCGGGGTGCCTTTGGACAGCAGCAATAGTTCCGTTTGCACCATCGGAAAATGCACGAAATACACCTTGTCGCGACGCTGGCCGGCTTCCGGGTATTTCCGGGCAGGCGGCAAGGGGCGCAGGTTTTCGGCTGTGCGGTGGTGCTTTTTCAATATTTTGGCCATCTGGACGGCGCTGCGGCGCCCGGTGTAAAACACTTCGTGCCGGAACGTGGTCAGTTCGAGCAGCAGTTTGGTCAGGTCTTCGGCACGCAGGGCGAGGATTTCCTCTTTGGTCAACTTGTCGGTATAGGGGTTGCGTTTGCCATACTTGCCGTAGTGAAAAAGAGCCTTGTTCAGGACGGCGTTTTTGTCTTTTTTGTTGTTCTCCCGGCGCAGAAGCACATCTGCCTTGAGGTTTTCCAGGGCATCCGGGTTGGGTTGCAGGTCGGCGAGCAGGTGTTCCATCAGTTCGATGCCGGCTTCGAGGGAATCGTCGAGTCCGCTAAGGGTCAGGTAGGTTCGATCATTCTGGCAGGTAGCGGAAAAATGTACGCCAATGCGGTAAAACGCCTGCTGCATTTGTTGCGGGGTGTACTTGCCGGTGCCGAGAAACGGTAGGTACGAGGCCGCCACCGACAGGAGCGGGTCGTTCACCTTGCCCATCTCGAAAATATAATACAAGCGGAACAGGCGGCTTTCGGGTTGGCGCACGGATTTCAGGTTCAGGCCGGGCGCGAGGCGGGCGGTTTTGATGGTTTTTTTGAAATCAATGAATTCCGGTTCGATATCCTCCGTGTGCTGTTCGAGAAATGCCTTCCCGAAGTCCGATATGTCGGTTCGGTTCAGTTCCACAGGGGTGATTTGCGGTTTTTCCACTTTCATCACCGAAGGATCGTCGCCGTGGTGTTTGTAGATGACGGCGTAGTTGTCGGCGCGCAGGTGTTTTTGGGCGAAAGCAGCCACATCGGTGCGCGTAACGCGCTCGAGCGCCGCCCAACGGCGCACCGTGTCGGCCCAGTCCACACCGTGCAGGTACGTCGAGACAATAGCGGCGGCGCGACCCTGATTTTTTTCAAATCCCTTGATCTCCGAGAGTTGCAGGTCTTTCACCACGGCACCGGGCAGCCAGTCTTCGAAATTGCCCCGCCGCAGGTATTCGACCTGCTGTTCGAGCAATTTTTCCACATCTTCCAGCGACTGGCCTTCGCGGGGTTTTCCATACACCACGAGGCGGCTGTAATCCTCATGCACCTGGGCATATGCGTATGCTTCGAGCAGTTTCTGGCCCTGCATCAGGTTCAGATCGAACAGGCCGGCCTGGTAATTGTGCAACATGCCGGCGATCAGGGGCAACAGCACGGCTTCGTCGGAGCCTGCACCCGGGAATCGCCAGCCCATTTCCACCCAGGGGGCTTCCTGGCCGTACACGTCGCGCTGCACGCGCCGGGTCAGTTCGGGTTGTGGTTCTACCGAAAACGGAGGAATTGGTTTGGGTTTGAAATGGCCGAAATAGCGCTCGGCCAGGGCCACGGCCTGCTCGGGATCGAAGTCGCCGCACAGCACGATGGCCATGTTGTTGGGCACGTAGTACTGGTCGAAGAAGCGGTAAATGTTGGTTTGCGAGGGGTTCTTGAGGTCTTCGCCGCGGCCCAGGGTGGTTTGGGTGCCGTAGGGGTGCGTGGGAGTGAGCGTTTCCTGCATAGCCTTGAGGGTTTTGCGGAAATCGCGGTCCTGACTGATGTTGTACTCCTCGAACACCGTTTCCAGTTCGGTGTGGAACAGGCGCAGAATCGGGCGTCGGAAACGTTCGCCTTCGAGCGCAAACCAGCGCTCCATTTCATTGGCCGGGATGTCGTTCACGTACACGGTTTGTTCCACCCAGGTGTAGGCGTTGGTGCCCTTGGCGCCGATGGCGCTCAGGAGTTTGTCGTACTCGTTGGCGGCCACGTATTTGGCGGCTTCGAACGACAGGCGGTCAATTTCGGCGTAGAGCACCTTTTTTTTCGCCGGATCGGTTTCGCGACGGTGCTCCTCGAAGCGTTGTTCGATTTGGTCCAGCAGGGCTTTTTCCTTGGGCCAGTCGAGGCTGCCGAGCCGGTCGGTGCCTTTGAACATCATGTGCTCGAAGTAATGCGCCAAGCCGGTGGTGTCGGCGGGGTCGTGTTTGGAGCCGGCTCGCACGGCGATCTCGGTGTACACGCGCGGTTCGTCCTTGTTGACGGACAGGAACAGGCGCAGGCCGTTGCCGAGGGTGTGCATCTGGACATTTATCGGGTCGCCGGAAACGGTCGTGAAAGCGGGCCTGGATATGGCGTATGTGGTCATGGAAACAGCCGATTTAAAAAAAGGAGGGCGAAAATAGGGCGATTTGGTCAGATTACGCCGCAGGGTTTGAGTTAGACAGAAATAACCGCGTTTTGTTCTCGGGAACGGTACGGCGGATAACAAGGTTGGCCAAAAAAAGGATGTGCCTGAATAGCATAGTACATTTCCATACACGCCTGATCAGTTTTACAGAACTTTGCCGCCGCTTCCGGGTTTACACCAACCCGCATCCCTCCAACCAGAAACCTCGAAACCTGAACACACATGTCCGACACCACCAACGCCGTCAGTTTTTCGCTTTTTCGCCGCGTGCTCGCGATGGTGAAGCCGTATCGCGTTACGTTTTATTTCACGGCGTCCCTTGCAGTGGTGCTGGCGCCACTGGCCATTGCGCGACCCAAGTTGCTGCAAACGATGGTGGACGACCACATTTCCAACGGCGATATTTCGGGCATGACCCTGCTGGCTGTCGCCATCGTGGGCGTTTTGCTGGTGGAAGTGGTGCTGCGGTATTTTTTCCTGTATTACGCCGACTGGTTAGGTCAGGTCATTGTGCGCGACCTGCGGGTGCGGGTGTTCAGCCACGTGTCCAAACTGAACCTGTCGTACTTCGACAAAACACCTATCGGACAGAGTACCACGCGCACCATCAACGACATCGAGGCTATCAACACGGTATTTTCCGAAGGCAGCATCACCATTCTGGCCGACCTGCTCACCCTGGTTGCCGTCATGGCCATGATGTTTTACACCTCCTGGAAACTGACACTGGTGGTGCTCGCGGTATTTCCGCTGCTCATCTGGGGCAGTTACCGGTTCAAGGAAAGTGTGCGCAAGAGTTACGAAAAGGTGCGCAACCATATTTCCACGATGAACGCCTTCCTGCAGGAGCGCATCACGGGTATGCGCATCGTGCAGATTTTCAATGCAGAAGAGCAGGAGGCCGAAAAATTCCGCCAGATCAACCGCGACTACACCGCGGCCAACCTGCGCTCCATTCTGGCCTACGCCATTTTTTTTCCGGTGGTGGACATTATCTCCGCGCTTTCGCTGGGCCTCATGGTGTGGTACGGCGCGCGCGGTGTGCTTTCCGAAGAAGTGACGATTGGTACCATGGTCGCATTTCCGCTGTACATCACCATGCTGTACCGCCCGATCCGCATGCTGGCCGACAAGTTCAACACCCTGCAAATGGGCCTTATTGCGGCGGAGCGCGTGTTCAAATTGCTGGAAACGAAAGACACCGTACACAACGACGGCACACTTGCGCCGGCCAAACTCCAGGGCGACCTGGAGTTTGAAAACGTGTGGTTTTCGTACAGCGGAAACGCCGACGAGTCTGTGCTGAAAAACGTATCGTTTCACATTCCCCCGGGCAATACCCTCGCTATTGTGGGCAGCACGGGCAGCGGCAAAACCACGATCATCAGCCTGCTCAACCGGTTTTATGAAATCCAGTCGGGCAGCATCAAAATTGACGGGCACAACCTGCATGATTACGATGTGTACGCGCTGCGCCGCCGCATCGCGGTGGTGTTGCAGGACGTGTTTTTGTTTTCCGGCTCGGTGCTGGACAACATCACCCTGCGCGACCCGAGCATCACGGAGGAGCAGGTGGTGCAGGCAGCCAAGATGATCGGCGCACACGCATTCATTGCCAAACTGCCCGGCGGCTACCACTACCAGGTGCAGGAGCGCGGCGCCACGCTTTCGATGGGGCAGCGCCAGTTGATCTCGTTTGTGCGGGCGCTGGTGTTCGACCCCGACATCCTGATCCTCGATGAGGCTACCTCGTCCATTGACCCCGAGTCGGAGAGCATCATCCAGTTTGCCATCGAGCGGCTCATCGCCCGGCGCACGAGCATCATCATTGCGCACCGACTGTCCACCATCCGTCATGCGGCCAACGTACTGGTGCTGGAAAAAGGCGAGGTACGGGAATTTGGCCCGCCGGACACGCTGCTTGCCATTGAGGGTGGGCGGTACCGGGAATTGTACGAGAGGCAGTTTGTGGGCGCGGGCGTGGAGTGATGACCCGAATATCCGGCTACCTTTGCCGGATGGAAACAGAACAACCATTTGCCGCCCAACTTTCCCGCCTGGACATTCCGGCGTTAAACCCCATGCAGGAAACGACTGTCCGGGCCATTCAGACACACCCCAATGTAGTGCTGCTGGCGCCGACCGGGTCGGGCAAAACCCTGGCGTTTCTACTTCCGGTACTGGAGCGCATGAAACCCGATGTGTCGGGCGTGCAGTGTTTGATCCTGTCGCCTACCCGCGAACTGGCCATTCAGATCGAACGCGTATGGCAAAAAATGGCCACGGGCTTCAAAGTGAATACCTGCTACGGCGGGCACTCCATGCAGACGGAGACACAGAATCTGAGCCAACCGCCGGCCCTGTTGATCGGTACGCCGGGCCGAATTCTGGAGCACATCACCCGGCAGACATTTTCGCTGGAACACATCCGGATACTCGTGCTGGACGAATTTGACAAATCCCTGTCCATGGGTTTTCAGGAGCAAATGGCAGGTATTATTGTGGGCCTGAAGGGTTTGGAAAAACGTATTCTGGCCTCGGCGACCGACAAGCAGCACATCCCACAGTTCACGGGCATCACCCATCCGAAGGTGCTGAATTTTTACAAAAATCCTGAAAAGTCTACGGATGGTCTGGTGGTGAAACGGGTGGTGTCGGCCACGTCCGACAAGGATGAGGCGCTGCTCAACCTGCTGTGTTTTTTGGGCAACGATCCTACCCTGATTTTCTGCAACCAGCGTGACACCACGGAGCGTGTGCGGGACTACCTCTCGAAGATGGGCGTCGCGTGCGCCGGTTTTCACGGCGGCATGGAGCAGATGGATCGAGAGCGCACACTGGTTCAGTTTCGGAACGGCAGCACTGTGTTTCTCGTGGCCTCCGACCTGGCGGCGCGCGGGCTGGACATCCCCGAAGTGAAAAACGTGGTGCACTACGAGGCGCCGATGAAGCACAACGATTTCTTGCACCGCAACGGTCGCACCGCCCGCATGCACGCCGAAGGAACGGCCTGGCTACTGCTCGGCAAAGACGAACCCGTGCCGGTGTATCTGGCGGAAAACCCGCCGGAGCTGTTCGAGGTGCCCCTCAGCGAAACCCTGCCCGCTCCCGCCCCCTGGCTCACCCTGTACATCAGCGGCGGCAAAAAAGACAAGATCAGCAAGATGGACATCGTGGGGTTTTTATCCAAAAAAGGCGGCCTGCAACAGGGCGACCTTGGGAAAATCGAAGTGCTGGATCACATGTCGTTTGCGGCAGTCCGGCGGGAACTGGCCGCGGGAGTGGTGCGGGCGGTGCAGGGGGAGAAGATGAAGGGGGAAAAGTACAAGATTGTGGTGACGAACTAAATCCACGGCACATACAACTCCCCGTTCAGCACATTCCTCGAAATCACGATCCGCTGCACCTCCGAGGTGCCCTCGTAAATCTGCGTGATTTTGGCGTCGCGCATGAGGCGCTCCACGTGGTATTCCTTCACATAGCCGTAGCCACCGTGAATTTGCACGGCTTCCACGGTGTGGCGCATGGCCGTTTCGGAGGCAAACAGTTTGGCCATAGCAGCAGCCTGAGCGAAGTCTAAATGTTTGTCTTTCATGGCGGCGGCGCGGTACACGAGCAGGCGCGCAGCCTCAATGTCGGTGGCCATGTCGGCTATTTTGAACGCGATGGCCTGGTGTTGGCTGATAGGTTTTCCGAAGGCTTCGCGTTGTTTGGAATACTCCAGCGCCAGTTCGTAGGCACCGGCGGCGATGCCGAGGGCTTGTGCAGCGATGCCAATGCGGCCGCCGTTGAGTGTGTTCATGGCAAACTTGAAACCGAAGCCGTCTTCGCCGATGCGGTTTTCCTTGGGCACCTTCACGTCGTTGTACATGATGGTGTGGGTGTCGGAGGCGCGGATGCCGAGTTTGTCCTCCTTGGCGCCCACGGTCACGCCGGGCCAGGAGGTTTCGACGATAAACGCGTTGATGCCCCGGTGTTTTTTCTCCGGGTAGGTTTGCGCGATGACGAGGTGTACGCTGGACGTGCCGCCGTTGGTGATCCAGTTTTTGGTGCCGTTCAGCAGGTAATGGTCGCCCATGTCCACGGCGGTGGTGCGCTGGCTGGTGGCGTCGGAGCCGGCCTCGGGTTCGGACAGGCAGAAGGAGCCGATCCATTCGCCGGACGCGAGTTTGGGCAGGTATTTTTGCTTTTGTTCCTCGGTGCCGTAGGTTTCGATACCCCAGCAGACGAGCGAGTTGTTCACCGACATGATCACCGAGCAGGAGCTGTCTACCTTGCTGATTTCCTCCATAGCAATAACGTAGGCGAGAGTGTCCATGCCGCCGCCGCCGTACTCGGGTGCGGTCATCATGCCGAGGAATCCGAGTTCGGCCATTTTCCGCACCTGTTCGCGCGGGTACTGCATTTTGGTGTCGCGTTCGATGACGCCGGGTTTCAGGTCGTTTTGGGCAAATTGGCGGGCCGCTTCGCGCACGGCCTCGTGTTCTTCGGTCAGATGAAACATGCTATCGTGATGATGAATGATGAATGATAAATGATGAATAACCGCCGTTGTTGGCGTCCCCGCCAACGACGACGACTGCCGTTGTTGGCGTCCCGCCAACAACGCTTCGGGATTTATTCGACCACGTGTTTTTCGGCGGCCTGGAGTACTTCCTTGTTCGGGTCGCCGCCGCGGTGTACGAAGGCTACCACGCTGCAATGTTTGGCCTCCCAGGCAGCCGGCAGGTTCAGCGTAAATGCTTTATTGATCGTATTGTTCGCTACAAGCGGCTCGGCGATGATATCGCCGGTGGCTTGCGTGACGATAGTGCGGAGCACGTGGCGGTGCACGTAATTCGGCACGGTCACAAGTTCGACTTTCTGGACATCTACGATGCTGTCCTGCGTGATGAGCACCGTGATCCGGTACTCTCCGCTCAGGTCTTCCGCCGGGGTAAGGTCTGCGCTGATGTCAAGTTTGCGGGAGCCGGCATCGTAGGTAGTTTTCAGGTCAATACCGACCGAGAGTGGTTTGGCGAGTTCTTCGCCGATGATACCGGCCCATTGCTGGCGGGGCAGGTACGGTTCGGTTTCGGGAGGCACGATACGGCGGTTGATAGCGGCTGATGGAAAAAAAATAGCGGAACCGATATAGTTGGCCAGTTCGGTGCCTTTGCCGGTGCGGAAATCATACAGGCTGCTGGCGTAGGGGACGTCATAACCCAGCGCGGCGTGGATGGACACAATGACCAACTGCTCGCCGTACTGATCGTCGAGGTCCACGAGTGCTGCCGTGCCTTCGGGGCAGTTGGGGCAGCGCACACCGGTGAGTTCCTCGGCCAGCACCACGCGTTTTTGTTCGCCGGGGTTATTTCCGCCGGAATTTGTCATCGGTGTAATGACTACCCACTTTTCCTCGCATCCGGACAGTAAAGCGGCAGCAACAAGCAGAGCGGAGAGTATTTTTTTCATGTTTGTCAATTTTTTAAAATGATGAACTCAATTGGAGGCGTACGCCGTGGAACGTGGGTTCGTAGCGGCAAATACCGCCGGCGCAGTTAATGCCTTCCACCTGCTTGACGTATGCGAAGGAAAAGCGGTTGGCCCGGTGGGTGTACACAATACCGACACTGGGGTAATGCAAGCCGTCATATTTGGTTTTGTCGGGGTTGGTCACGCCGCTGCTCGGCACCTTGTACATGTCCGATACGTAAATCAGCCAGTGCGGCGCCATACCAAGTTCGGCGAGCAGGAATGCCCAGGAACCAAATTCGTCGTCGGTGAGCAGGTACTGGGCTTCCACGCGCAGGGAGTTGCGGGGCGTGAATTTGTACAACCACTCGGCGTAGGGCGAGAAGGCATCCACATAGCCCTGTTGTCCGGTGCCGACCCAGGGGATTACGTCTTCCGTATCTACTGCGTCGTCTTTGAACTGGTACGTGCTGATGTTGTATTTCAGGAACTGCAAGCCGACGAGGAGTTGCCATTTACGCTCCTGTTTGAACGTAAATTCCGGGGCAATTTCCCGGTACAGGCTTTTACCATCGAGCTGGTAAATGTCGGACACGTTGAGGCCGACCGACACTTTTTTGCTCAGGCTGTAACGGGCGTCCAATTGAAAACCCTGTTCGCCGATTTCTTGTGTGTTGGGCGCAAAACGCGCCGGCAGCCGGAAGGTATTCTGGCGTGCCATGGGGGGCAGGAAGTTCATCTGACCCTGTACGCCAATCTGGAAGGGGTCGGTGCGGAAACGGAAGTTTTTGGTGTACTTGCCTTCCAGCGTGATGCCGAAGCCTTCGGAGGCGTAGGTCATGCTGGTGTAAGCCATGTAGCCATCGGTGTTCACGAGGATGCCGTTGATCGTGTCGAATTCGATGCTGCCGACGGAGCCGTCGGGCAGAAACGTGGTGTCGCTGGTAATCGCCCGGTCAAACTCGTTGAAAATGACGTCTTTGGTTTTGTATGCGCCCTCGAAGAACCAGGTAAAATTACCGGCGTTGAGCGTATTGAAAAGCGTGAATGCGTAGGAGTTGTACTGGATGCTGTCGAGCCGCTGGTAGCGCTTCATTTCGCTGGCAGCACGGGTGACGGACTCCTTGTCGAGCGTGCGGGCCACCGTGCCGAAACCAGGCGCCAGCGTAAAGTTTGTGGTCGTGTCCGGTTGAATAAATCCTTCGATAGATGCACCCCGAATGACCGAGCCGTAGGTGTTGAACTGGCGCTTCTGTCGCCCGGTGAACGCCTTGACCTTCCAGTTGTCGTTGATCTGGTAGCCGACTTTCACCCCGAACAGGGCATTGTCAATCATCAGCGCGCGCTCCTCGTAGGCGCGGAAAATGATGCCCGAGCCGATCTGGTCATACAGGTAGCCGCCCGACAGGTCGAACTTGTTGATTTCCTTGTGGATGTACCAGCGTCCGATTCCTTCGCCGGTGAAGGAGCCGGTAGGATTGAGCAGGTTGGAGTTGTTGAACATATCGAAGCGCAACCCCATGTCAAACCCCCAGTTCGAGTAGTTCAACGCCAACCAGCTCTCCGTGCCGAACTTCTGGTTGTCGTACTGGGGCGTGCCCGAGGCGCCGATTTTGGCATCGGTGATGAAGAAGTTCGCGTTGGTTTGCAGGTTGCCGGTAATCCGGGGAGCGGTGTTTTGAGCAATCAGGGCAGGCGTGCAGAGCAAGGTCAGAAAAAGGATGTGTAGCAGGTGTTTCATGCGCGGTTGGCTTGCATTTCGTGAGAAGCATCAAAGTGCCCAACTGTTACACCGGAAGTCAGCCGGTGCACGTTGTCCGGCAAAGGTAGAGAAACAGACAAATTAGCCGAAGTGTGAAAATTTCCGGGCAGTATTGTAAGATGAAAATAAATCATACATTTGCTACCGAATATTGTTTAATAATTTTTTTATTTATTTTTTAATCCATTGTAAAAGAGAGTCTTGGAACGACTTTCAGCCGCCTTTCATCTTCCTTTGGTTTTTGTTTCGCGCTGTTAAAAAACAGGCTCTCTCCGGTTTCCGTCCCTTCCCGATTCCTTCATTTTGTTTTTTTCCAACCATCCTTTCCGGTTTTGCCGAAAAGGAAGTGTTGTTTTTTTAACCGTACCCGGCAGGTTTTGCATCGGGGCAGTGTTATAATCGGCTATCATCCATAATCTCTGGTTCACTTTCAAACAGTGTCGCCTATGAAAAGTCTCGTACACCTCTCGACTGGTCTTGCCAATTTTTCCAATTCTGTTTCACACACACGCTATGGGTTAAACGGGCGCTTGGTCATTGTCTGATTCAAGCCATACCCGGGTTGTCCCGCCTCGTACTGCACCTCCACCATTTCTGCGTGGGAAAGGCTACATGCGTCCGCGGAAGCCTGCCATGTTCCGGATCGTTCATCCAAAAACAAACCAACCATGCGTGACCTGACCGAATTGGTACATTCCCTCCATTGGGGGAAACTCACCTCAAATGCTCTTTGGGACATCGTGCTGCAGCCAGGCACCAAGATGGCGCAGCTGTTCGACATCCTGCACCAGCACAAAGGAACAACAGAAGAAGAAGCAGCCACACTGCTTTACGGCTCGCCTACGGCCATTGCCAAACTTCGCAGCCTGAAAAACAAACTCAAGGAACGGCTGCTCGAAGTCGTCTTTCTGCTCGATTTTCAGGAACCCGGTTACACCGACCGCCAGCGGGCACACTACGAGTGCAACAAACGCTGGGCTACGGCCATGACCCTATTATCCAAAAAAATAAAAACCACCGGAGTGGAGCAACTGGAACTCATGCTGCGCCACACGCAGCATTTTGAGTTTACGGAACTCAGCATGAATGCCGCGCACCACCTCAGGTTACACTACGGCACCATCGCGGGCGACCCCGCCAAATACGAGCAGTACCGAAATATGTACCGGCAGTATCTGGCCATCTGGACGATGGAAAACGAGGCCGAAGAAATGTACACCGACCTCATCAGTGGGTTTGCTTCCGGCAGCAGGGCGCCCCAGAAAGATATTTCCCGACAAGCCGAACAGTACTACAAACGTATCGCGCCGCATATGGCAGAATGCGAGTCGTTCCGCCTGCACCTCAGCGGGCGCCTGCTGCAACTGATGATTTACAGCGGCAGAAACGACTACCGAACCATGGCCGACCTGTGCGAGCAGGCGCTGGACTTTTTTCGCCAAAAGCCGTACGAAAGCCGGCTACCCTTGCAGGTGTTTTATTACCAGTTGGTGGTGTGTTGCGTCCAGTTGCGCGATTTCGGTCGCGGCCAGGCGATTATCCGCCAGAATGCCGACATCTACGAACCGGGCACGTTCAACTGGTTCAAGGTGCAGGAACTCTACTTCCTGCTTGCCCTGCACACCCAGCACTACGACGACGCTTTCGACACCTGCGAAGCCACTTCCCGCCATGCCGGCCTTGCGCAGCAGCCCGACCAGATTCGGGAAATGTGGAAAATTTACGAGGCGTATACCAACCTGTTGGCGCGTATTCGCCGGGCCGACCGGCAGCCGTCGCCCAAATTCAAAATGGCGCGGTTCCTCAACGAGATTCCCGTGTTTTCCAAAGACCGCCGCGGCATGAACATCCCGGTGCTCGTCGCCCAGATTTTGTACGACATCGTGGAAAAACGCTACGACGCCTCCCTCGACCGCGTGGAGGCGGTGCAAAAATACACCACGCGTTACCTGAAAAAAGACGAACATTTCCGCAGCAACTGCTTCCTGAAAATGCTGGTGCAAATTCCCGAAGCGGCATTCCACCGCGAAGGCGCCGCCCGCAAGGCAGAACCCTGGCTGAAACAACTCCGCCAGATGCCGCTGGAACTTGCCAACCAGCCGCACGAAATCGAAATCATCCCGTACGAGGATTTGTGGGAAATGATGCTCGACAGCCTGCCGCACCAGCGTGTCGGCAGGCGCCGAACCGAAAAAACTGCTTGAAAATCTTCAAATTTCTTTTAAAAAAATCTTCATTGAAAGGTCGTGATCGTTTAAAATTTGAAAAAACTAAAAATCTGTTTTTCAATTTTTTAGACAAAAAAAATTACCAAAAGTGGTAAAATAATCACGCGAACGAGCCTGTGTAGTTGTCCCTCATCAGGGGGTGAGATGCCCTGACTTTTGACTTCGTAAACAATCAACAACGAAGTCATCATGGCAAATCAATTCAACACTCCGCTCTTCAACTCCAACCTTTCCGCTCAGTGCCAAATCAACAACCCGCTCAGCAACGTGATCATCATTGACATCACCGGCGTATAGGAACACACCCAGGTGTTCGGCCTGTCGGCTTCTTGTGCATACCGGAACTCGGGCGACTTTCTTTCGGAAAAAATACCAAGGATAGGATAGTTGGCAAGCTGTTTGCGCATACTATCCGACGAACAAATCATCCGGATCAGGTTTTTGCAGAAACCCGTAGGTTTGTTCCGCTTAATCCGAACAATCCTCACCGCCTCCCAACCGGCGCTTGGTATGCACGCACTCCGCGAACTTGTCTCGATTGTCACCAAACAAAAACTGCGGGCAGCATCGCTGCTCACGGTGAAAGCCTTGCAACCCGGGCCGCTGTCCATGCGGCTCTACGATCTGGTGGCAGAAGGCAAAGTCGAGACCGATCTGCAGGCAATGGAGGCCCTGTACCCGGGCGAGAAACAACGCAACGTATCGTACCTACGCATCAAAAAATCGTTGCGCGATTACCTGGTGCAGATGCTGTTGGTCATTGACCCGCACCTGCCACACTACAACCCTCGACAAAAAGCCTACTTCGACTCCTACAAAAAGTGGGGCGCTATTAAAATCCTGCTCGGCAAAAACGCGCACCACACCATTCTGGAACTGGCCGACGAAGTGCTTCGCACAGCGCTCCGGTACGATTTCACCGATCTGGCGCTCGACATGGCGCGCTCCATGCGTCTTTACTACGGATCCATCGAGGGCAACGTGAAAAAGTACCAACAGATCGGCAAGCAGGTACATCACCTCGAAGAAATGTTTCGGCACGAAAACCTCGCCGAGGAGCTGTACACGGATCTGGTCATCCGGTTTGTGAACGACAAATCCACCAAACGCGAAGTGCCGCAGGTAGCCCGGCGTTATTTCAAACAACTGGAAGACGCTCTGGACAAATACGACTCCTACCGCCTGCACTTCACCAGCCGGCTCATCGAAATCATCATTTACACCAGCGTCAACGACTACAAAAACACGACCGAAATCTGCGACAAGGCCATCCGGTTCTTCGATGCCAAAGACTACGTCGCCAATGTCCCACTCCAGGCTTTTCTTTACCAGGAAATGGTGTGCTACGTGCAACTCCGCGACTACGAACGCGGACGCAAAGCCGCCGACCGGGGACTCAAACTCCTCGAACAAGGCTCCTTCAACTGGTTCAAATACCAGGAGTTGCTGCTCATGCTCTCCTTCCATGCCCGCGAGTATCAGGCAGCGTATCAAATTTACAAGTCCACAGTCAAACACCGACGTTTCAACGGACTTCCTGACGGCATCAAACAAATCTGGAAAATTTTCGAAGCCTACCTGTTCTACCTCATCCAGGTGGGCCGTATCAAACCCGACGAACCGGAAACGGTCATTAGCCGCATCCGGATCATGCGCTTCCTCAACGATGTGCCTATCTTTTCCAAAGACAGGCGGGGCATGAACATCCCCATCCTGAATTTCCAGATCCTGTACCTCATCCTCACCAAGGAACACGACGAGGTCATTGACCGCATGATGGCCATTCAGAAATACTCTTCCCGATACCTGAAAAAGGACGACAACTACCGCAGCAACTGCTTCATCAAAATGCTGCTTGAAATGCCCGACGTGGGTTTCCACCGGATGGCCGTCATCCGCCATGCCGACAAGTATGTCAAAATGCTGAAAAAAGTCCCGCTGGACTTTGCCAACCAGTCGCACGACATCGAACTCATCCCGTACGAAGACCTCTGGCAAATGGCGCTCGATTCACTGGACAACACCATCTACAAAGCCAAGGCACGCAAGCGCGAAAAAGAGTAGTGATGAGCGATGAGTTTCGTAGCATACGCATCACTCATAGCTCATCACTCATCACTAAAACTGGGCAGGCGGGTTTCTCTTGCCGATGGCGCCGGCGATGGCGCCGCCGATCAGGCCATTGAATACCACGCCGATCACACCGTTTTTCACAGCAGTACCGATGGATGCCGCATCATCAAAGCCCTTCAAGGCTTCACCCATGGCATCTTCCGGAATATTCTCGCCCCACTGCTCCAGAAACTGCTCTTTGAGTCGCGTAATGTACTCGGGGCAATGACCGTAATCAGAATGTAGTTCCAGATGCTGTACAGCAACACGGCTACCGCAATGGCCAACGCCCCGATCACAAAAGCACGTCCGAAAGCCATGTACCCGCCATCCAGCGTACGCTGGTTTTGAATGGCTAATACTCCTGTACCGACAGCAATACCCAATGTGACCAAAAAAGCGACAATTCCCGCTACGATGGACATCATGTTCATGTCCATGACGTATGTCGCAAGGGAAAAGAAAATGAGCGCCACACCACCGTATAGCCCGAATTTCAGCACAGAATTCCAAAACGGCGGCGGTGGGGTGGTAGAGAGGTTCGGGGTAGGTGCATCAAGATTTTCCATAACAAAACAGGTTTAGTTGAATAATTTAACGAATGGTCAAATGTACGTTAACTCTCCCATACAACGGGCAGATTGACGGGTTTGTAGCGCACGTCCACCGAAGCGGCATTGATGAACATGGTGCCGTCGCGCTCCAGTTGCCCGTAGCCCTCGTGGATGTGGCCGAAAACATGCATACGAGGCCGTATTTCTTGAATTCGATACAGCAAGTCGCGGCAACCCACGGGCCGCGGGTCGCGCAGCACTTCGTCGAGAATACCATAGGGCGGCCCGTGGGTAATCAGCACATCGGTTCCGGACGGGATAGCCTCCCAGTACGGACGGATATCGGCGCCGCGGTGGCGATTGAACGCCCAGTCGAAAAACCAGGGCGTAATAGGACTTCCCCAAAACCGCAGGCCTTCAATTTCGACGCCGCTATTTTCTAAATAAATCACCGAATCCGGCAACAAGGCCCGGAAAATACCCGGTTCGCGCTCGGCGAGAAAGTCGTGGTTGCCGGCCACAAGCACTTTGTAGCGGTGCGGCTGCGCCGCAAACCAGTCCAGAAAAGCCGACACTTCGGGCAAAGTTCCGCGCATGGAAAAATCGCCGGCATGTACCAATACATCGCCTGCCGGTACCTTGATCTGATCGTGTAGGGAATGCGTATCGGAGATGAAGACGAATTTCACCGTTCAACGCCTCCTTTTTTCCACAACGCTTCGAGATTTCCCGACCCAGCCGGCTTGGCACCCATTTCGTAGCTGCGTTCAAATCCCGCCTTGTCCAGCACGGCAATTTCCGGGAGTTTTTCCTTGCGAAGCCCGGCGTTGAGGGTCGCCAGTTCTTTTCCGAAAAAGTCGTCGGCTTTGGCGCGTGCCTGCCGGAGTTCGATTTTGATGACCTCCTTGCGATCCAGCACGGAGCGGGTGGGCAGGTCGTCGGAAAACTCGGTGAATACGTACAACTTGCCAAGGCGGGCGCGCAGTTGCTGCTCGCCGGTAATGCCTTTGGACTCGATTGTTTCGGTAAGCGTTTTGCGGAACGCTTCGAGCCGGTCGCTGTACTGGCCCAGTTGGGTTTTCAGCGCTTTATTTTTCACCACGGCGGCGCGTCGGTCGGCGCTGTCTTTTGCGCCCTGCACCTGGGCCACGAGCATCCCGAGGTCTTCCACCAACCCGAAAAGTTCTTTGGAAATCCTGTTCCGCTCCGCATAGTCGAGGCCCGGTTGTATCGGGTCGGGGATAAGTTCGAGTGTACCGGAATCGGTAAAATTACCCGCCTTGAGCCGCACCTGGTATGTGCCGGGCAGCGCCATCGGCCCGATGAATCCGGCATACACGCCGGCTTCACCCTGCACGAGCACCCCGCGCGCGGCTTTGGGCGGTGCGCCGCGCATGTCCCAGCGCACGACGTTGATGCCCTTGCGTTTGGTGCCGGGCATGGTGGCTATTTTTTTCCCGGAGGGATCATAAATTTCGAGACTCACGTCGCCCGTGTTCAAGCGGTCTTTCAGGTAATACTGGATGGTGGCGTTTTCCGAGGAGTTCGGCCCGACGTAGGCATCGGTATTCGGGAAAGCCTGTCCGTAGTGACCCGTCGTCACCGGCCCCGGACGCGTGCGCAGCAGGGCGGCGTCTTTTTGCAGCAGTTCGGGCGTCAGGCCGCGGAACGGCGCGATGTCGTCCACGATGAAAATGCCGCGTCCGTGCGTGGCGATTACCAGGTCGTTGGTAGCGGGCTGCACCACGAGGTCGCGCACCGCCACGTATTCGGGCAGTTTGGCTTTGTACTGCACCCAGTTTTTGCCGCCGTCGTTGCTGATGTACAGGCCGAATTCGGTGCCAAGGAAAAGCAGGTCGGGATTCACGAGGTCTTCGATGATGACGTGGGCGTAGCCTTGCAGTACGTCGCCGGTACTCAGGAGCGACCAGGTTTTGCCGCCGTCGTCGGTGCGGGCGGCGTAGGGGCGCATGTCGCCGTAGGCGTGGTTATCGAAGGTAGCGTAGGCGCGGTTGCGGTCGTGGCGGCTGGGCGTCACGCGGCTCACCCAGGTTCCTTTCGGTACGCCGGGAATGTTCCGGGAAATGAGTGACCAGGTTTTGCCGCCGTCGCGGGTGACCTGGATGTTGCCGTCGTCGGTACCCACGTACAGCAGGTTTTCATCCAGCGGGGAAGGGCCGATGGCGTAAATCGTGCAGTGATTTTCGGCGGAGGTGTTGTCTACCGTAAGGCCGCCACTGGCGTATTGCTGTTGTTTGACGGTATCGTTGGTGGTCAGATCGGGCGAAATGCGCGTCCAGGTATTGCCGCGGTCGGTGGTTTTGAACAAAAACTGGGAACCACAATACAGCGCATCGGGATTGGCGGTACCACGCACGAGGGGCGTGTTCCAGTTCCAGCGGTACTTGGGGTCGCCCTGCTGTTCCTGCGGCTGAATGAATTTACTTTGGCCGGTTTTCAGGTTTACGCGGTTGATGTTTCCGCCCTGGCTTTCGGCATACACGATGTCCGCGTCCTGCGCATCGGGTTGCACCCAAAAGCCGTCGCCGCCGTTGAGCGATTCCCAGTCGCGGTTTTCAATGCCGCCTTTGCTCTGGGAAGGGCCGCGCCAGGAGCCGTTGTCTTGCAAACCGCCGTACACGTTGTAGGGCGACTGGTTGTCGGCAGCCACCTGGTAAAACTGCGACACAGGCAGGTTCTTCAGGTGTGTCCACGACACGCCGTAATCGAGGCTCATGTACACGCCGCCGTCGGTGCCGAGATACAGGTGGTTGGGGCTGTTTGGATTTATCCAGAGGGCGTGGTGGTCGGAATGTACCCAGCCGCTGCTTCCGCCGCCTTCGGAAAACGAGTAGCCACCGTCGGTGCTGATGGACATGGAAAACGCCGGGCGGTACACCCGCTTGGGGTTTTGAGGGTCCACCACGAGCGTGCTGAAGTAAAACGGCCGGGCCGTGACGTTGGACGTGGCGCTCTGGTGTTTCCAGGTTTCACCGCCGTCGGCGGAAATGAGCAGGCTGGTGTTTTCACTTTCGACGATGGCGAACACATTGTCGGGCGCGCTGGGCGCCAGCGCCAGGGCGATGCGGCCGAACGTACCGTTGGGCAGGCCGTTGGTGATCTTGCGCCAGGTTTTGCCGCCGTCGGTGCTCTTGTGCAGGGCGCTGCCCGGGCCGCCGGATACGAACGAGTACGGCGTGCGGCGGAATTGCCACATGGATGCGAGCAGCACATTCGGGTTGCGCGGATCCATGAGGATGTCGGCGCAGCCGGTTTTTTCGTCGGAGTACAGGATTTTTTCCCAGGTTTTGCCGCCGTCGGTGGTTTTGTACAAACCGCGATCGGGGCTGTCGCTCCAGAGCGGACCGGGTACGGCCACATACACCGTGTTCGGCTCCGTGGGGTGGATGATGATTTTGGAAATGTGTTCGCTTTTTTCGAGACCCATGCGGGTCCAGTTGCGACCGGCGTCGGTGCTGCGGTAAATCCCAAGTCCTACGGCTACGCTGTTGCGCATGTTGCTTTCGCCGGTGCCCACCCATACCACGTCGGGTTTAGACTGGTCAATGGCGATGGCGCCGATGGACTGCGGATATTTTTCGAACACCGGCTCGAAGGTCATGCCTGCCGTGGTGGATTTCCACACACCTCCGCCTGCTGCGCCGACGTAAAGTACTTTCGGGTTGTTGTTCACGCCTTCGATGGCGGTGATGCGCCCGCTCATCACGGCAGGGCCGATGTTGCGGGCTTCGATAGCGCCGAAGGTAGCCGAGGAGAGCAGGGATTGGGCGTAAGTGCCGGAGATTATTGATAATGAAAAAACTACAAAGGAAATATAGTGCCTCATGGATTGTTTTTGTTTGCAGATGACAGGGAAAAAAAAGTGTCACAGAGGCTCACGGAGGAAAACTCTGTACCCTCCAAAACTCTGTGAGTCTCTGTGACACCCTTTTGAAATCGCGCCCGGTTTACTTCTTCGGCATATCGAAAATCTTCATGTCCACCACCGGGTTGAACGTCACGTTGGAGAGCGTGATGGTGGTGTTTCCCATCATCGGGTTGGCCTGTTGCATGGTGTGGGGCATGACGATGCCGTTCACGGGTTTGAAATTGGAGAACACCGTCGAGGTTTCCACTTCCTGGCCGTCCACTTCATCCACCTGCACGTTTTTGATTTCGTAGCTGGTTTGCGGATCGTAGAAGATGTATTCCACCTTTTTGCCGCCTTTGTTCACCTTGATTTTGTGCGCTTCGGTGCCGTCCACATCTTCCTTGCCGACGTATTCCACGGTGTAACCTTTTTCCTTGTAGCCGATGACGGTACCGTCAATGTCGGTCTGGTCGCGCATGGCTTTCACCTGATCGCCGGTGAGCGGTTCAGCGTCCGTTTTACCCATGAACGGGTTGGTGGACCAGCCCTGATCACCGTTGACGACGGAAGTTTGTACCATGCCCATCACGGCAACATCCATGCGGGCAGCCTTGTCGCGGATGGTGGTCATCGTCCAGCCGATAGACATGCCGGCGGCGGCATCCGCGGCAATGGTGGCTTCCATTTTCACGGCTTCCACCTTGCTCCAGTTTTCGCCACCGGTAGCCTTGATGTGTTTGGCAATAAGTTCTTCAGCAGTTTGTGCAGAAGCAAATGCGCTGAAGACAACGAGCAGTAATGCAGAAAAGAGTACTTTTTTCATAAATTGATGAGTTTGATTTTGGTGATGTACGGCCACACGGGCGATGAAAAACAGATGCAAAGCAACAAAAATACGCTGTAGAAGTTGGAAAAATTCGATGAGCAAAGTGCTTCGGGGGATGCAGCAGGGTGGGCTGCGTGACCGACGCTATTCCACCGGTATGTGCATGAGCGGGTTAAACAAGAGCGGAAATGTCCGAGGCATATGTTCGAGCAAAATGGACAACAGGCGTTTTTCCACTTGTTCCGTAGCGCTCGGGTTCTGTTTTTTTGCCAACAAGGCCAGTACCTTTTCCGCTGTTTGACGAGCAGCATCTGTTTGACCGTTCAGGTATTGTACAGCGGCTTGCGCGCGCAGCCCTGTCACATCCGGCCGTTTGGCTATGCGTTTTTCAATTTTTGACCACCAATAGTTGGCCGCATCGGCATCCCGTTTCAGGTATGCTTGAGCAAAACAGATTTCTTTCCAAAACTCCAGTTGAAACACGGTGGGCATCTCGTCGGGCAAATCCTGCAGACGTTCTGCTGATGCAAGGGCTTGCTCCGGTTGATCGTTGGCCAGAAAATGGAAGTATGCGTAGAGTTCGGCATATAGCGCATAGTCCTTGTCCCTGCGCACGATGGCTACGTTCTTCAGGTCAAGTTGTTCCA
>JAEUUV010000124.1 GCA_016787285.1 Saprospiraceae bacterium
ATGAATTTGGGTAATTGCATCATTTCTTTTGGAGCGGCACAGTTTTTGGAAAATACGGTCAATTGCTTGAGCAAACCGTTTTTTTAATCCGAAGCGTTACATCCTGCCGACGCGGGCGACGGGATCGCCCAAACAGTAGTAGTACCATAATCAATCAGGCAACACGCCCAACTTTCATGACCGATTACGCAACAGGCGTTCTGCCGCTTCACACGCTGGAGCCGGTACCCGCCACCGATCTTCCTTTCGTACACGCCAACGTCGAGTTCGGCGTGCTTCAAGCCGACGGCGAATGCATCAACATCGGCATTTGCCGCATCACCACCACGCACTACAACCGTTCTTCCACACAACGCCCAAAGTCGAGGCGATGCCCGGTAGCCGCTGCCCGACTGAGCCGGGACGCAAACGGGCGCCTGCAAGTTTTTTTCCCGAAAGCAGGTATGTTGCCCTGCACGGAGCGGGCCTTTTTCAGTCAACCCGTGTTCGCGGTGCCGGTGCCGCACTACCTGCCGGAAACCGTGCAGGCGGCTTTGCCCGGACTTCAGGCGCACATCATTGAGGCGGGTTTGTACCCGATCCGGCGCAGTGCCCGTGGCTACATGATTGAGTTTTGAACGCGACGCCGCCTGTCCGGCGATACAACCGAAACGGCGTGCCTTGCGTCATCCTTGCCGCCACATCAACTTTCGGACATGCACACACGGTTTACGCTCCCCGGTCTTCTTGCCTGCCTGCTTTTTTGTTTTGCAGGTTGCGACAAGGAGGACACAACTCCGGGCTTCGACATGATTTACCAGCAGGATTTTTTCCTGCCGCCGGGCATCGGCCCCTTTGTCACGCACCATTTTTATCTGAAAAATATTCCTTCGCGGTACCTGACATTGCTGGCGCAGGCAAGCAAAACCGACGAGGAGGTGGTGGCTGTACTGCCCGTGCAGGCCTCGCTTGTCGGCGTATTCGGCGATGCCGATTTTTCGGTGGTAGAGGAGGCCTCCCTGCGCGTGTATCAGGAGAGCGATCCCACCGGATTTGTAGAGGTCGCTTACCGGTTTCCGACGCCGATTGAGCCCAACAATGTGCTTGACCTGATTCCGTCGCTGGCGAGTGCGAAAAAAATTATGTCCAAAGACCGGTTCAGTATTGACCTGGCGTTGCGCCTGCGCGGCACCACTACGGACGAAACGCAGGTTCGGTTGAATTTGCAGTTGAAGGCGACGTATTGAAAAAGGGTTGGACTCGGAAAGCCCCGAAGGGGCGGCATATTCAAAAGCAGGGCATCGTCCTGCTTATTAGAAACATCGCCAGGGATAAACCCTGAAAGGGCGCTATAGTGGCCGGTAAAGTGCTACATCGCATACTATTTCGCCCTTTCAGGGCTTATTCGTAGGGGCGTTCTTCGAGGCAGGGCGATGCCCTGCTTTTGAATATGCCGCCCCTTCGGGGCTTTCCGAGTTCAACCCGCTCAACCCGTTCAACCCTCAAAACTGTTCGCCATTGGCAAATGCGCAATCTTTCCCGAAGATTTTAAGTGCGCCCGACTTGGTTGGTATTTGTTCGGACAAAAATGCCCAACTTTGGCACTCCTAAAAAAGGCCATGTTTTAACCACGTTTTTTCCGATCAATTCCGATTGTTTATGCGCATACTCGTAACCCTGCTCACACTGTTCCAGAGTGTTCTGCTTTTTTCCCAAACTGCCGATGTCGCCACAGGCTGTGCCCCTTTGCAGGTCAAATTCACGCCACCGTCCGGGGTAGCCTCGTTTTTTTGGGACTTCAAAGACGGCGCCACCTCCGTGCTGGCAAGCCCGGTCAACACCTTTTCCACGCCCGGCACCTACAATGTGGAATTCCGGGAAACCCCCGGCGGACCGGTAGTGGGCACCGTGACGATTACGGTGTATCCCAAGCCTGTAGTCGGGATAACCGCCGTACCGGAGTCGGGCTGCGTTCCGCTGAACGTGCAGTTTGCCGATACCACCCAATTAGCCGGTGACATTCAGGTGCTGACGCGGTCGTGGGTATTCGGCGACGGCTTCAACGGTACCGGTCTCAATCCTACGCATACCTACGGCGCCGTGGGCGCCTTCACGGTGTCGCTCGAACTTACCACGAACTACAGCACCTGTAACGTCACGCAGGCATTCCCGGCACGGATACGCACCGGAATTCAGCCGGTGGTCAATTTCTCCACCGTGCCCACGCCGGCGGTAGCCTGTACGCCGCCGCTGAACGTGACGTTCACCAATACCACTACCGGCGGCTCCGGTATACTGACTTACGCCTGGACATTCGGCAACGGAAACACCTCCAACCTCGTGGATCCGCCGGCCCAGGTGTACAATCAATTAGGCACGTTTAACGTCACCCTCACGGCCACCGATGCCGTAGGCTGTTCGGCCACGATCACCAAAACAGTGAAAGTCGGGTTGCCGGATGTCGGCATTGAAGTGCCCGATACGGTTTGTCTCGGAGCACAGGTAACCCTGGGCAACTCTTCGGATCCGGGTATTTACGCCTGGACATTCGGCGCGTCCGCTACGCCTTCCACCTCGAATGCACAAAATCCGCAGGTCACCTTCAACGCAGTTGGTACCCAGACGATAACGCTCACGGTGACCTCGGTCGGCAACTGTTCGAACACGGCCACCAAGCAGGTGTACGTGGACGAAGCAAACGCCAATTTTACGGTTTCGCCCACCTATTCGTGCAGCGACCCGACGGTATTCAACCTGAACGCCACCTCTCCGTTTGCCACTGAATGGCTCTGGGAATTCAGCGACGGTAGCACGGCTACCACCAAAAACCCGACCTACACCTGGACAACTCCCGACAAGACCGGATTTACGCATTCGGGGCTGTGGCTCGACACTATCCGTCTCACAGTGACCACGTCTTCGGGTTGTTCGGCGGACTTTTTCCGGGTGGACTCGATCTGGAGGCCCAACGCCCGGTTCATGCCCGATGTGCAGCATGGCTGTGCCCCGCTGAGTGTGGTTTTTTCCGACAGCAGCATGTCCCGCGAGCCAATCGTACAGTGGACCTGGCTGTTCGACGACGGCACGCTGCCGGTGGTTGCCAACAACGACAACCCGGTGACGCACGTGTTCACCACCCCCGGCGACTATCGCGTGCGGCTCTTCATTCGGAACAGCGCGGGCTGTGTGGACACCTCGTATTTCGTACTGATCGAAGTGGGAGAACCAATACCTGGCGATTTTTCCGCCGATAAAACCGAAGTATGCCCCGGCGATTCCGTGCATTTTACCAGCCTGACCACCGACCCGCGGGTGGACGGTTGGCATTTCTCCTCGGAAAACGATCAACTCTGGCACTGCTATCAGGACGAAAACCCGACCTGGGCATACACCCAGGAAACGGGGCCGCTGAGCGTGTCGCTGACCACGGAGTACAACGGCTGCTTTGCTACTGTGACCCGCGACAGTTTTATCCGGGTAAAAGGCCCGATTGCAAAACTGCACTATAAAACGACTTGCGACAACACGCTTGAATTCAAATTTACCAACCTGAGCATGGACGCCGATTCGGTGCTTGTGTTTACCGGCGACGGCGACAGCACTCTCGTGGATACCTCGTTTGTGCATGTGTACGATTCGTCCGGCATTTTTACGGTTATCATGCGTGCGGTAAATTCGACTTCGGGCTGTCCGGTTTCGTACGACACGGCAGTGGTATATCCGACCATGTTGAAAGCCATGTTCGAACTGCCCGACACGGTGTGCGGCGGCGACCCGCAACTGCTGGATGCGCGCATGTCCACCGACGTGAACGCAGCCTGTTACAAGGGCTACACCTGGTATTTCAGTTTCCAGCGCCCTATCCGTACCGATCAGGATACCCTGAGTTTTGTTTTCGGGCCTTCCGGCTTGCAGACGGTCAGCCTCGAAGTGGAAGACATCAACGGCTGCAAGGATACCCTCGACACGGAAATATTTATTTACAACCGCTATCCGAACATAACTGCAAGCGACCTCAGCATTTGCATACCCGACACGGTCTCATTCGCAGACCTGAGCCTTGCCGATGCCGGTATTGTCAGTTGGGAATGGAATTTCGGCGACGGCGGCACCAGTACGGTGCAGAACCCGACCCACATTTTCAACACGTTGCCACCCGCTGGAACCGCGTTTGATGTGTCGCTCCGTTTTGAAGACGGCTACGGTTGCCCCGGTTTTGCCAATATTGCCATCAATGTGTACAAGCCGGTCAGCAACATCATCACCCTGCCTTCGCCGCCGAATATTTGTGTAGGGTCGAGTGTGGCGTTTGCCGCCACGGATTTCACCAGCCAGGGTTCCAGCCTGTCGTGGCAGTGGAATTTCGGCAACGGCCAGACGGCTACCGGGCAAGGCGGATCGGCTACGTATAACACGGCAGGGCCTTTTACAACCAAGTTAGTGTACACAGAAATCGCTACCGGCTGTAAAGACTCTACCACCGTTCCCGTGAACGTGCAGGGTTTCCCTCAGGCGAATTTCTCCAGTACGGTGGACGGCGACCCGATCATTTGTTACCCGAAAAACGTGTTGTTTACCAATACGTCTACCTCCGCGGCGCAACCGTTGTCGGTTACCTGGGAGTTACAAGACGGCACCGTAATCAATGGAAATCAGGCGGCTACGGTGTTTTCGGAGGGTGGTACGGATACGATTACCATGATCGTCGCCACGCCATTTGGTTGCAAGGACACGGTAGAGCGCGTTTTCACCGTCGTGGGTGTGGACGGCGATTTTGACCAAGACAAAACCCTGATTTGCGTGGGAGATTCCATCCGGTTCACGATCAAAGACACGATGAATGTCAGTTCCTGGTCCTGGGATTTCGGCGACGGCAACATGGGCGGCAAAGCGAGTCCGGTGTCGCATCAGTACAATTTCCGTCCGCCCAGCAATACGACCATCGCCAAACTGATCCTCAAGGGAGAGAATGACGCGTGCACCCAGATCATCGAGCATCCGGTGAATTTCTCCCCGGTGCGGGCCGATTTTTCCGCCACCTTGCCGGCTTGCGCGGGCGCTTCGGTGGCGTTTACCAATTTGTCCACTCAGGCCGACCAGTCGCTCTGGAATTTTGGGGACGGCACGCCGACTTCCGCACAACTCAATCCGGTACACATCTTCGCCAACGAAGGCAACTATCTGGTCAAATTAGTAGTGACCGACCTGCCGTTGGGCTGTGTGGATTCGATTACCAAAACCATTTCGATTACCGGCATTCCGGGTTTGCAGATGTTCGGCGATACTATTTGTCCGGGCGACACGGCCATTATCGGAATACTTGCGCCGGCGTTGCCGAATGCGACGTTTGTCTGGTCACCCGATAATCTGGTTTTACAGCCTAAAAACGACGATGTGGTGCGGGTGAAACCGGCTCAAACTACCAGTTTCAGTGTGCAAATCATTGATGCCTCTGGTTGCCGCGACTCGGCTTCGGTGACGGTTTTTGTGCCGGTACCGTTCAATGGCGCGGCAGATTTCGATACCATTGTGGCCAAAGGCGAACCGGTGCTGCTGCCGGTGGTGTACGATCCGAATTATGATTTTACCTGGACGCCGCTCAACCCGGGCGATCCGCCGGTAGTGACCTCGGATACCACGGTGACGTACACGCTGACCGTGGAGGACAAGTGGAACTGTACCGAACGCGAATACGAATTCCTCATCCAGATTGTGCCCGAGGTGGTGTACGCGCCCAATGCATTCACGCCCGACGGCGACGGCAACAACGATGTGTTCCGTCTGCTGGCCGACGGCGACGAGGAACTGGTGGACGTGCTCACGCTTCGGGTGTACAGCCGCTGGGGCGAGGAGGTGTATCAGGGGCGCGGCGCTTTGGGCAGCATTGGCTGGGACGGCAAGCACAACGGCGAGCCATCCCCGTCGGATGTATATGCCTGGTGGGCCGAGGTGCGGTTCCTGACCGGCAAAACGGTCATGTTGAAAGGCGATGTGACATTATTGCGGTAGTTTCGAGTACTTTTGCCGTTTCAAACGTGCGTTTTCAAATTTATGACCACCGACGTTTCGCTTCCGGAAAAGATGACGCTCAACGAACTTGCCGTTCGGTATGGCCCTGTTGAGTTGCAAAAGCCGCTCAGCAGCGCTGAATATCTGGCGTTGGCGGAGCGGTATCCTGATCTTCAAATGGAGCGGGAGCAAAACGGAATTGTAACAATTATGTCCCCGGTTAAAAAAGGCTCGGGCCGCAGAGAATCCAGGCTATTCATGTTGCTCACAATTTGGTGGTACCAACACCGCAAAGGAGAGTTGTTCGGCGCAACTACCGGCTTTGATCTGCCTGACGGGTCAAACAAGGCGCCCGATGTAGCATGGCTCAGCGACCAAAGTATGGCGCTCGACCCTTCGACCGAGGAAGAGTTTTTGCACATCGTGCCTGACTTCGTCGGCGAGATTCGATCATCTACAGACCGCCTCAGCAAACTGCAAAAAAAAATGACGGATACCTGGATTGCAAATGGCGTGCGACTCGCCTGGTTGATTGATCCCTACGAAGAAAAAGCATACATCTACCGCCCTGACAGGGTGGTTGAGGTCGTCGAGGGCTTCGACAAAATGCTACACGGAGAAAATGTGCTCGAAGGGTTTGAGTTGCCGTTGACGGAAATGAAACGGCGGACTTAATTCGCTCATCACTCATCGTTCATCACTCATCGCTCATCACTAAAAAATGATTCTAAAAGGCAAAAAAGGCATCATTTTCGGTGCCCTCGATCAGCACAGCATCGCGTGGAAGGTAGCCGAACGCTGTGTGCAGGAAGGCGCACAAATTGTACTGACCAACGCACCCGTGGCCATGCGCATGGGCGAAATCAATAAACTGGCCGAGCAGTGCAACGCGCCGGTCATTCCTGCGGATGCTACGTCGCTGGAGGACCTGGAGAACCTGTTCCGGAAAAGTATGGAGCATTTCGGCGGCAAGGTGGATTTTGTGCTACACTCCATTGGCATGTCGGTGAATGTGCGCAAGAACAAGGCCTATACCGACCTCAACTACGAGTGGATGCAAAAGACATTTGACGTCAGTGCCATTTCGTTTCACAAAACCATGCAGACGATCTGGAAACTCGACGCCATAAACGACTGGGGCAGCATACTGGGACTGAGCTATATCGCAGCGCAGCGGGTGTTTCCGGACTACTCCGAAATGGCCGAGTCGAAAGCCCTGCTGGAGTCGTTTGCGCGCAGTTTCGGATACCATCTCGGCACGGCTAAAAACGTTCGGGTAAACACGATCTCGCAGTCGCCGACCATGACTACGGCTGGTCAGGGGGTGAAGGGTTTCAAGGAGTTTTTCGACTATGCCGACAAGATGTCTCCGCTCGGCAATGCTCCGGCTGAAGCCTGTGCAGACTACTGTGTGGTGCTGTTCAGCGACCTCACCCGGTATGTGACCATGCAAAACCTGTTTCACGACGGCGGCTTTTCCACCATGGGCATGAATCCGGCGTTGATTCAGTAGGACAACTGATACCGAAG
Source organism: Saprospiraceae bacterium (assembly GCA_016787285.1). GTDB lineage: Bacteria > Bacteroidota > Bacteroidia > Chitinophagales > Saprospiraceae > M3007. The sequence continues at coordinate 7,519 of JAEUUV010000124.1, forward strand.
TACAACCCGTTATGAAAAAGAAAAAACCTGCCCGCTCGAAATCCGAGCGGGAACACGATCATTTTTTCAGGGGCGTCTTTTCCGTGAAAGAAATGGCCGTGGCTCATCTGCGCGACTCACTGCCTGCTGATTTGGTTGCCGATTTGCAGATGGAGGCACTAGTCTTGTTATCCGAGTCGTATGTAGATGGTGACCTGAAGTCCAATTTCTCGGATGTGGTTTGGCAGTGCCCGCTTCGTCTTGGAGGCGCTGTCAAAATCACGTTTTTATTTGAGCACAAAAGTGATTTGCCGAAGCAGCATATCTCCATTCAACTGCTTCAGTACGTGTTGGGGATATGGAAAAAAGACTTGGCAAACGGCTCTGAAATGAGTTTTGTCGTTCCAGTCGTGGTGTATCATGGGCAGCGAAAATGGTCTGGGCGATCGTTGTGGGAGGAGTTTCCCGGTTTGCCTGAACCTTACCGTCGGTTCTTGCCTGAGATGGCTTACATACTGACCGACCTGAACCGTGTGCCTGATGAGTTGATCAAGACCAAAAATGACCTGGGAGCATTGCGCAGCGTTTATCTGGCGTTTAAATACGCGTACGATGAAGTTCTTCTGGAGCAAAATTTCCGAGACATCATTATTTTTGTCAGCCGTTCCGGGAATGTGAGGCTGGATACTCTTCTGACAGAGATGGTGTTTTCTTATGTTCAACAAAGGCTCCAAATGATGCCGGAAGAACTCGAAAATATGATTGAAAATTTGCCTGATGATTCAAAATCAATAGCCATGTCTACTTACGATAAAATTATTGCCAAAGGTATCGAGAAAGGTATCGAGAAAGGTATCGAGAAAGGTATCGAGTTGAAAACCCGTGAGTTTGTCATCAAACTGATCCACTCTACGGACTGGAACGATGCCCGCATAGCCTTGGTCGCAGGGGTGGAAGAGGGATTGGTTCGCGAGATTCGTCAACAGTTACAACAGATGTCCTGATGAGCGGCTGTACATTCGACTTTTTCATTGCCGGCATTTTTTGCAAACAACGATTTCCGACGTCATTACGGCCTCGGAAATCTTTGTTTTGGCGACTATTGATTGCGGCCCCCATGCTTTTAATGACTGAAATAGTCCTCGCCCAGATTCCCGATAGCCTCGCTCCGAACGCCATCCCGCTCCCACCGGATACCTTCCCGTTTTTTTATTCCTTTCCGAACAACCACGAGTACGCCCACCCCGCCGACGATACGTTGCCCGACCTTGATTTCCGAATGTACGACCCGGCGCGCAAGCAGGTAATTGACTGGGGGACGCTCGGGAACGTAGGCGCTTCGGCGCGCCCGCTGTTTTTTCAAATTCGCGAACAACTCGGCTTTCACACCGGGCACCATGCCTTCGACCTGTACCAACTACGTCCCGGCGATCTTCAGTTTTACCGCAATACCCGCTCGTTTACCGACCTGTACTATTCCCAGGGGAACATCCAGAACGACAATACCCTTCGAGCCAAATTTTCCCGCACGTTCTCCGGCGGACTGAATTTTTCCGTCCTGTACCGCACCTTCAACCACCTGGGCCAATACCGCTACCAGGCAGCCAGACATTCGGCGTTCGTAGTCGGCGTGTGGTACCCGGTTAGCCCGCGATACGAGTTTTTCCTCATCTACACGAGCAACACCGGCAAACAGCAGGAAAACGGCGGCCTCGCTACCGGTGCTGTTATCGGAGAAGGCGAGTTCAGTGGGCCGATCAATGCAGAAGTACGACTTCCGGATGCACAAGCGCTGACCCGGCACGCCAATTCTTCACTTTATTTGTCCCATCACCTGAAGTTTGTCGGCGACAGCAGCGCCGGCAAACGTGTCCTCCGTGCCTCGCACACGGCAGAATGGAGCAGCCAAACGTTCAAATTTTCCGATCCCGGCTCCAAACCAGATACCGACCTGAGCGCCGACTCGCTCTTCTTCGACACGTTTTTCGTAGACCGCCGCGGCATCCGAACCTATTTTGAACTGGATCGGTTGGAAAATACCGTTACCCTCAACACATTCAAAAGCAGGCAGTCCGGCAGCCCTTCGGACAAACTTGCCGTCGGACTGAACCATTCTCTGTTCTTCCTTCGGCAGGAACCCTTGCGCGACTCCACATTTTCCAACCTGTTCCTCACCGGCGAACTGGCGCTGACGCCTTCCACCAGGTTTTCGTTTAATGCCTCCGGCAAGATGGGCATATTGGCCAACCTCGGCGAGTATCAGTTGAAAGGCGACCTGAAAATCGGCTTCGGCAAAGCCGGCGAACTGCGCGCGTCCTTGCTTAGCCAACGTTATCCCGCCGGCCTCATGCACCGTCGGCTGTTTGTCAGTCAGCGCCTGCTCTGGCAAAACGACTTTGAAAAACCCGTGGAAACCTCCTTGTCGGCCACATACAGCCTGCCGGCAATCGGGCTGGAACTGACCGGAAAAACCACCCTCGTGAACAACTACCTGTACTTCGATCAGCGCGGCCTGGCGGCTCAAACCGGCTCGCCCCTGCAGGTAGCCCAACTGATCCTGCGTGAGAACCTGCGCCTCGGGCGTTTCCGGCTCGACAATACCTTTGGTCTTCAGCGCTTCAACCGTTCCGATGTGGTGCGCCTGCCCGAATGGTTTGCCAAAAACAGCCTGTATCACTCCGGTTATGTGTTGAAAAGGAAAATGCTGCTCGACATCGGCGTGGACTTTCGCATGAATGCCGACTTCACCCCCGACGGCTACCAACCCGTGACGGCGCAGTTCCATCTGCAAGACTCCGTCGCTTCCCGGTCGTATCTCTGGCTCGATGTATTTGCCGCACTCAAAGTGGATTCATTCCGTTTTTTCGTGCGCTACGAAAACCTCGCCACACTCTGGGACAACCAGTCGCTTTTTTACCAAACTGCCCGGTACGCACAGCCCTTCGGCGCCCTGCGCTTTGGGGTCGGCTGGCGATTTATGGACGACAACCGGGAGCGCCCTGCTACCGGCACTACGCCTGCGACTGTCCCCGACGGACGAATCGGGCCATCGGGACGCGGGCGGTAAACGTTTCAACCAACACACCATGCCACGCTACTGCCTTGCGCTCGACCTGAAACCCGACGCCGACCTGATTGCCGAATACGAAGCACACCACCGGGCCGTATGGCCGGAGGTGCTTGACAGCATCCGCAATGCAGGGATTACACAACTCGAAATTTTCCGCACCGGAAATCGGCTATTTATGATTCTGGAAGCCGATGAGCAATTTTCGTTTGAGAAAAAAGCCGTACTGGACGCCGAAAACGCCAGAGTCCAAGAATGGGAAACGCTCATGTGGACGTATCAGCAGGCCTTGCCGACGGCAAAACCCGGCCAGAAATGGGTGCTTCTGGAACGAATCTTCCACGTGTGAACACCCGTCAACCCGAAACCTCCAAACCCGAAACCTCAATTATTCAGCATCACCGGCATCACCAGCATGAGGATGTCGCGGTCGGTGTTGGCCTCCTCCACAGGGGTAAGGATGCCTGCCCGGGAAGGTGTGGAGAACTCCATGCGTACCTCTTCGCTGTCGAGGGCGCCGAGCATTTCCACCAAAAACTTGGCGTTGAACGCAATGCGCAGCGGGGCGCCGTCAAATGCGCAGGTCATTTGCTCGGTAGCCTCGTTGGAAAAATCGAGGTCCTGTGCGGAGATGGTCAGGCTCTTGTCCGACACATCCAACACCACCTGATTGGTGGTTTTGTTGGCATAAATAGCGATCCGCTTGAGGGAGTTCTGGAAATCCGCTCGGTTGACGGCCATCACGTTGGGGTTGTCTACCGGGATGACGGCGTTGTAGTCCGGGTAGCGGGCGTCAATGAGGCGGCATACGAGGTTCATGTCGCCGAAAGCAAAGAATGCATTGGCTTTGTTGAACGCCAGCGCCACGGTATTGTCGGAGGGCAGGGCATTTTTGAGCAGGTTCAGCGCTTTTTTGGGTACGATGAATGAGGTAGCCACTTCGCCGGCGAGTTGGGGTGTGGTGATTTTTACGAGTTTGTGCGCGTCGGTGGCTACGCAGGTGAGTTTGTTGAAATCAATCTGGAAATACACGCCGGTCATAGCCGGGCGCAGCTCGTCGTTGGACGTGGCGAACACTGTTTTGTTGATGGCTTCGAGCAGGTATTTGCTGCCGACTTTGACCGAGTCCACGCTTTCAGCCTCGGGGATTTGCGGAAAATCGGCGCCGTTTTCTCCGGCGAGGCGGTATTTACCGTAGGAAGAGGTAATCTCAATGGCGAAATTGTCCTCGTTCACACTGATAGTGACCGGCTGCTGGGGCAGGGCCTTGAGCGTTTCGAGCAGGATTTTTGCCGGGACGGCCACGGTGAAATCGTCGTCGGCCAGCACTTCGATGGTGGTGGAAATACTGGTTTCCAGGTCGGTAGCCGATATGGTGAGTTTTTTATTGGC
>JAEUUV010000197.1 GCA_016787285.1 Saprospiraceae bacterium
GTACGGTACCGAATATGGCGAAAACAGAAACTCCCCATGTCTACTTTTGAGGACAACATCGATAGTTTGAATAAACACTGGATTAAACATTTGATTCTCATGGCCATTAGGGCTGCCTAAAATGGCTAAAGTCGAAATAAGGCTCTGTCCGCAAAATTTTATATGCTGCAAAAGGTGCTTGCGGTGTCTGTGTCGCCACTTGATTGTCCGAAGTTTTGCTGTCGCCACAAGAAAATAGTCCTGCGAGCAATGCGGAAAAAATTAAGTGTCTAATTGTTCTTGTTGTCATTGTTTAAGTCGTCTTAAAGTTTAAAAATCTGTTGTCGGTTAGTGTCTGAACGGTCGGTCGCAGAATAGCCGCTAACTCCTAAATACGCGAAACCTTCATCGTACCCTCTGCATCCCCAGCCCCAAAAACACAAAAAGCCCAACAAAGCCCTAATTGCTTTGCAAGTTTAAGTTGCTTGGTTAGGCTCAAGGAGAAAAAGGATAACCCAACTGGAAGTTCACTGCCTACCCCATAACCTCCGCCAACTGCTTAAACTTCCCCTTGCTCTTCCGAATCCGCACCGCCACCACTTTGTACTCCGGGCAGAGCGCCTCGGAGTCGGCCTCGCTGGAGGTGACCACGTTGAGCGTCATTTCCGGGAAGTGGAAGGTGGTGCTGATGACGCCGGGGCGCACCTCGTCGGACACGCGGGCCTTCACGTCCACCTTGCCGCGCACCGATTCCACGCACACCATGTCGCCGTCGGCGATGAAATGCGCGGCGGCATCGTCGGGGTGGATGAGCAGCACGTCCTCGGTGAGGATATCGGCGTTGCGGGTGCGGCGGGTCATGGTGCCGCAGTTGTAGTGCTCCAGTTCGCGGTTGGTGGTCAGGATGAGCGGGTAGTCCTTGCCGTTAAGTTGCGTCTCGTTGGATTCGCGGTAGTCGGCAAACTGGAACGATCCGAGGCCGCGCTTGAACGAGTCTATGTGCAGAATTTCGGTGTCGGAGCCGTCGGGCTTCACGGGCCACTGTTTGCCGTTTTCGCCCAATTCGTTCCATTTTACACCGGCGAAGAAGGGCACGATTTGGGAAATTTCCTGCAGCAGCGTGTCCGGATCGTAGTCGGCCTGGGCGTAACCCATGCGGTTCATGATGTCCACCACGATTTGTCCGTCGGACTTGGTGCCGGGCAGGGGTTCCACCACCTTGTTGACGCGCTGGATGCGGCGCTCGCCGTTGGTGAAGGTGCCGCTTTTTTCCAGAAATGAAGCGCCCGGAAGCACCACGGTGGCGTATTTGCAGGTTTCGCTGAAGAAAATTTCCTGCACCACGAGCAGATCGAGTTTTTCCAGAGCGGCAATGACTTTGTTCGTGTTCGGGTCGGTTTGCACCAAATCTTCGCCCATGACCCACATGGCCTTGAGCCGGTTGTCGAGTGCCGCCTCGTACATCTGCGGGATTTTGTAGCCGATGTGCAGCGGCAGTTTGGCGTGGTAAAACTCCTCGTACAGGTTGTGGAACTCCGGCTTGGTCACGTCGAGGTAGCCCGCGCCCTGGTGGGGCTGGCAACCCATATCTGCGGCGCCCTGCACGTTGTTTTGCCCGCGCAGCGGGTTCACGCCCACGCCGCGCCGGCCGATGTTGCCGGTCACCATCGCGAGGTCGGCGATGAGCATGACCGTCAACGTGCCCTGCGAGTGCTCGGTGACGCCGAGGCCGTGAAACGACATGGCGCCTTCGGCAGTAGCGTATGTGCGGGCGGCGGCGCGTACCTGTTCGCGCGGTACGCCGCAAGTTTGTTCGAGTTTGTCTATATCAAGGCCGAGTATTTGTTGGCGGAAACCCTCGTAACCTTCCGTGCGGGAGGCGATGAACGACGCGTCTTCCAGTCCTTCGGAAATGATGTAGTACAGCATCATCTGCAAGAGTGGCACGTTGGTGCCGGGACGCAGTTGCAGGTGGTGGGTGGCGTAGCGAGCCATTTCGGTGCGGCGCGGGTCAATCACGATGCTCGGGATGCCCTTCATGGCCACCTGCTTGAGTTTGGCGCCGGTGACGGGGTGCGCGTCGGTCGGGTTGGCCCCGATGACCATGATGCACTTCGTGTATTTCAGGTCTTCAATGGAGTTGGTGGCGGCGCCGGTACCGAAGGTGCGCTGCATACCGAGCGCCGTGGGCGAGTGGCACACACGGGCGCAACTGTCAATGTTGTTGGTGCCGATGACCGCGCGGATGAACTTTTGCATCAGGTAGTTTTCCTCGTTGGTGCAACGCGCCGAGGAAATTCCGGCGATGAAATCGGGGCCGTTTTCCCGTTTGATGGTCGTCAGTTTTTCGGCGATGAAATCGTAGGCCTCGTCCCAGGTGGCGGGCACGAGTTCGCCGTTGCGGCGGATGAGCGGGGTGCGGATGCGGTCGGGGTGGTCGTAAAACGAGAAGGCGAAACGGCCTTTCAGGCAGGTGTGGCCCTGGTTCACTTCGGCGTCGTAGGGCGCCTGAATGGACTTGACCTTGTCGGCGTCCACGGCCACTTCGAGGTTGCAGCCCACGCCGCAGTAGGTACACACGGTGCGCACCTTCTCGGCGGCAGCCACCGATTTGGATTCAAAAATATCGGAAATGGCCGAGGTCGGGCAGGCCTGTGCGCAGGCGCCGCAGCTCACGCATTCGGACTCGAAGAAACTCGTGTTCAGGCCTTTGATGATGTGGCTGTCGAATCCTCGGCCCGCCATGCTGAGCACAAACTGGCCCTGCACCTCGTCGCAGGCGCGCACGCAGCGGGAGCAGTTGATGCACTTCGACAGGTCGGAGGTCATGTACGGGTGGCTGAGGTCTTTTTGCCGGTCGAGGTGGTTTTTGCCCTCCGGGTAGCGCACCTTGCGGATACCTACGTGGGCGGCCACGTCCTGTAGTTCGCAGTTGCCGTTCACTTCGCAGGTGAGGCAGTCGAGCGGATGGTCGGTGAGCACCAGTTCGACGATATTCTTGCGCAGTTTCTGGATGCGCGGCGAGTCCGGGAAAATGTGGTAGTTCTCCTGCATGGGCGTGTGGCAGGAGGCCATCGCCTTGGCCGGGCCCTCGGGCGAGAGGGCTACGTCCACGCTGCACACGCGGCAGGCGCCGTAAGGGTCGAGGTTGGGCGCGTCGCAGAGGGTGGGCACGCTGTCTTTCCCAGTGTGGCGGCGCAGGAAAGCGAGGATGGTTTCGCCGTCGCGGATGTCGTGGGGTTTGTTGTTGATGTAGGCAAATTTTCCAGAACCCATGGTGGTGGTATTGATTCGATTGATTCGATTAGTTCGATTGGTTCGATTGGGGGCCATTTGTCATTCCAAAGGAATCCGTACGATCTTCGGTAGGACATGCAAAAGTTGCACTTTACCCCTGCTTTTGCAACAATGATTTGATTTGTGGGCGTTTCTGCTTACTGGGTTTGCGTTTGCCGGATCATTTTTTTGATCAAGGTCACCTGCCCCAGGTGGTAGTAGCTGTGTTCGATCATAGCGTCAATGTTTCGTTGCCAGGTGCCGTATTTTTCATCCACAAAAGCGTCACCTAATTTGTCGGCGGGCATTTGCTCGACGATTGCGGCGAAGGCTTCGGTGTCGGCCCACAGGCGTTCTTTCAAGTTTTCCCAATCCTGCTGCGATTCGATCGGGGGCATATCGAAACTGTACTTGTCCCGGATATCGAGCGTACCGCCTTTCAGTACATTCAGAATGCCGGCGATGTAGTAGTGGATGTGGTAGGTCAACAAGGCTATGGTGTTCAAAGAACCGATTTTTTCAAGGGCTTCCTGCCAGGTCAGGTCGGATAACTGGTCCTGGAAATTGGTATTGGCAATCCACCGGCCGTTCAGGATTACTTCGCGGAGGCGGTGGGCAATTTGCTGGCTGGGTTCCATGTGTGGTTGTGTTTAATCGTTTTTAATGTGCTTTGTTTTTTGTCATTCCGAAGGAATCTGTTCGATCTACGTGGGGCCATGGTGCTTGAGGTGGTGTGTTCGGGTCGGAGACCCTCACGAGCATTTCGCGTTAAAGATTAAAATGCGGGACATTTTTGGCCAACAGGGTCATTCCTCAAAAGCCATCTCCAATTGCCTGATTTTGGGTTTTGCCTTCAAACCGTGATTGTGCTGCGCAATCTGAGCGGTCTCAAAATTGCAAACCAAGGCTTCGACAACCGTCCGTCTGTTTTCGATGCTGCCCCCGTTGTGGTAAAAATGGTCTTTGGTTACGATGTTAAAGTTGCTCCAATACTTATGAATCATCACGTTTTCCCGCCAGTCATTGTGATGCCAGGTGGAGAGAACAAACTTGGCTTTGGTTTTGGAAAGAAGGCTAAACAATAGCGCCTCATCTTGTTCGGTCCAGCCGTTGTAGTAGTCAACGTGTCTGCCATAGTACGGCGGATCACAGTAAATGATGTCGTCCTTCGTGGCAAGTGGGATTATCTCGGCAAAGGATTGGTTGTGAAAAACCCACTCAGGCTCGGGTTGTATGATTTTTGAAACTGCCGCCACTTGGTTGGTTATCTTGGTTATGTATGCAGGAGCGAATCTGTCTGGCTTTTTGCAGAATGGGATGTTCCAGTTCCCTTTACTTCCGAAGCGCATCATTCCGTTGAATCCCGCTCGGGAAAGAAAAACAAAGTCAAGTGGTGAAAACTGTCCGCTGTTGAAACGTGTCCTGACCTTCAAATAATGTTCGTAGCCATTATTTTCCGCATGGCTCAACAGCTCGCCTTCTTTTTCAAGATATGCCTTTACCAAAGGTGCCGTGATCGTTTTCGCTTGGATGCTCTTGTAGAAATTGATTATGTGTGGGTTGGTGTCGTTAAGTATTGCACGTTTGTAGCCTGAGTTGAATGCAACTACGCCGGTACCCAAAAAAGGTTCAATCCACCGGCCCTTCTGATCGGCAATGGAAACCAAATCATTGATCCACGGAACCAGTTTTGTCTTGATTCCCTGGCTCTTGATGGGTGGTATGAATAATCTTTTACTCATTTTCAGTTTCGGCACTTTCAAGTTGAGCGTCTTCTTCATCCAATTGTGCAATGCTCTTCCTGTGCTTTTCAAGAACCCCAATACCGCGTTCTTTATACTCCAGATAAGTTTTCAGATTCGTGTACGGCCTTGGTATTTCTGCCGCCTTGGCCATGTCATTGGTTAGATAATACATCCAGTAGTCATCGTACACTTCTTCACCCAGTTCCGAAAAGACCCCTTTGCCGTTTACCAATTTGTCGAGGTCGTTTGTTGACCCGATATTTTTGGTATTTCCACTCCCTGGACTTGAAGAAGCGATCCTATACTTTGGCTGTACGAAAAAATGAAAATCCCGAATCACAGATTCGATTTGATCCAACTCGTCCAGCCTGTAAACCGCCTTTTCATTTGGATTTTTATCAACCTGAGCATAAATGACCCCAAGTACCAGATGCGCAGAGTAGTCTTTGTACGGATACTTTGTGTTCTTGGTGCTTTCCCTGTTTCGGAAATAGCCCGTAAAGGCTCCCAATGTCATATTCTTGATCTTGTTGTTCGCATCCTTGAATGTGCTTTTAATGTCTACTGCGAACTTTTGTCCCGTTTTGAGGGAAATGAATGTTAAATCAGGGTAGAAGTTTTGTTGAGGTGGAAGTTCTAAAATCAGATTGTTTTGATTGGCAAAATTTTCAAAAGCAGGGATCAAAAGTAATTCGATAACTTTCGAAACCACTTTGGTGTCAATGGAGATGGTATAAATATTCTTGTAAATATCTATAAAGCCCTTTACGATCCAGTCGCCATTTTCCGTTGCAATTGCCCTAGTGAAGTCTGCCGCCTCCTTTTGCAGTGCTTCTAAGATTTCCTCTTTTGTCATTTGTTTAATTTTGTACAGCTACAACACCTGGTTAGGTTGAATGTCTGGTGCTACCTAAAATACTCCCCCAACTCCCCCTCAAAATACTTCAACGCATTTTTCACCGGCAGCGGCAACCCGCCGCCCAGCGCGCAGAGCGAGCCGATTTCGAGGGTTTCCACCAGGTCGTCGAACAGGGTGCGGTCAATGCGGTAATCGGAGGTTTGGGCTTTGTGCAGCATTTCCGCACCGCGGGTGGAGCCGATGCGGCAGGGGAAACACTTGCCGCAACTCTCGTGGGCAGTAAACTCGAACAGGTGCTCGATGTACTGAATCAGCGGGTAATCTTCCGGGATGCACACCACAGAAGCATGGCCGAGCAGGAAACCGTTTTGAGCAAACGACTCGAAGTCCACCGTGAGGTCGTCAATTTTGTGTGCCGGCACGAGTCCGCCGAGCGGGCCGCCAATGTGCATGGCTTTGACCGGATGGCGGAAGCCGCCGCCGAGTTCGTGGACGACCGTGGCCAGCGGCGTACCCATGTCCACCTCGTACAGGCCGGGCTGGTGGAAATGTCCGTCGAGGCATACGAGTTTGGTGCCCGTGGAGCGCCCGCGCCCGAGGGCGGCGTAGGCCGCGCCGCCGTGTTGCAGGATGAACGGGATGCAGGCCAGCGTTTCCACGTTGTTCACCACCGTGGGTTGGTTGAACAAACCTTGCTGGGTAGGGTAGGGGGGGCGCACCCGCACTTCCGGGCGCTGGCCTTCGATGGACGACAGCAGGGCCGTCTCCTCGCCGCAGATGTAGGCGCCCTGTGCTTCGATGATTTTGAAATCGAATGAAAAGCCGGAGCCGAGGATGTTGTCGCCGAGGTAGCCCGCCTGCCGGATTTCGGCGATGGCGGCGCGTTGGGCACGAATGGATTCCGGGTATTCGCCGCGGATGTACAACACGCCGTGCCGGGCGCCGATGATGTACCCGGCCAGGATCATGCCGAGCAGCAGGCTGTGCGGGCGCTCCTCCAGGATGTAGCGGTCGGAGTAGGCACCGGGGTCGCCTTCGTCGGCGTTGCAGACGAGGAATTTGATGTCGCCCGGCGTGTTTTTGCAGGATTCAAACTTGAACGCCGTCGGGAAGCCCGCGCCGCCGCGCCCGCGCAGGCCGGAGGTTTTGAGTTCGGCCAAAAGTTCGTCGGGCGATTTTTTCAGGCCGGCCTTCAGCACCGAGTAGTAGGCCTCCAGTCCCGGAAATTCCGCGGTGAGCACGGGCGTACCGTGCGCTTTGGCGCGGTAGGTATCGGGCCGGGCTTTTTTATCGGTTTTGATGGCTTCGATTTGTTCGATGGCCTGGCCGGAGTAGTTGTTGCCGGCGTAGTGAAACGCGTGGTTTTCGTGGCAGCGTCCGAGGCAGCACATCTGCCCGATTTCGTCGGCGGCAAAATGTTCGCCGAGTTTTTGGGTCAGCGCATCCTGTGTGCCGGCGGTGAGGCAGGCGCTGCCGTTGCAGACGTACACCTTTTTGCCCTGGTTTTCGGGGCGCAGAAAATCGTAGAAAGTGACGCTGGAATACACGTTGGCGTCGCCGATGAGGAATTTTTCGGCGAGGCGTTCCATCTCGGCGGCGGGTACGGTGCCGTGTTCGTCGGCACTGCGGCCAAGCGCTTCGAAGAGGTTGTCGTCCAAGCCTTTTCGGCCGGAGAGGTATCCGATATTTTTTGACATGACAGGTTTGTGTTCAATTTTTAGGCACGGTATGTACAATTGAATTTTCTCTTCCGGCTTGATTGCTGAATTTGCGAACAAATATACGAAGATTGAAAGCGCATAAAGTTATTCGCGCTCCAGGTTCATCGTTTCGGCAAGCAAGGTGAAAATTTCTTTGCCAACGGCTACAAGCCAGGCCAAATGTCCAAAAAATTCAAGTTCCCGACAAAACCTTGACTTCGTTTTCTGCCACCCCGGCAATTCCCCGTACTTTCGCCAACCGAACGGGCCGTTTACCCACAAACCCGATGGCCCGATTTTTCACCCTTCCGCCTTCTAAACCATAATCCAGAAACATGACGCAATTCACATCCCTTGCCCGCCTTATCGGGCTGCTTACCTGCTCTTGTCTGTTGCTGTCTGCAACGACTACCCCCGCCTATTCGTCCGACGACAAATTCGTCGGACGAAGCCCACTCAAAACTCAAAACCCAAAACTCAAAACTAACGAAAACTGCCCACGCCCGGAACTCCTGCAGGCCGACCTCGTGACCGATTCTACCGCCCGGCTCACCTGGTCGGACGTGGGAACGAAGTACGAAATCGAACTGGCTGTTGGTACTGATGCGTTTACCGGAATACCTGATTTTGTAGTCAACGCCGACCCGCCCTTCGATGTGACGGGCCTGACCCCCGGCCGGAACTACCGATTCCAGGTGCGCACGGTGTGCGACGACACCACCTTCAGCGTATGGTCGGCGCCGCGTAGTTTTATCACCGACCTGAACAACGCCCGCCCCTGCCCGCTCAACCTCGACCTGCGCGATACCTCCTGCAACAATGTACAGATTTTCAAACTCCACGTGGACACTGCCCCCGGCTCGGCGCTTGGCACCGACGTGCTGCTGCACAGCGTACGCCTCATGGTGGAACACCCCTGGCGCTCCGACCTCAGCATTTGGCTGCGCAGCCCCGACAGCACCCGGATTCAACTGATCGGCGGACTAAACCCCGGCGACAAAAACCTCGGCGATACGCTCGGCGCCGTGTGCGCGCAGTTTGTGGAACTGACCGACAACGCTACCCTGGCCCAGCCCCTAAGTGCCGCCGCCGAACGCGATAACATCACAGGCTATTTTTTGCCCGTGGAAACGCTGACTACCCTGCATACCGGCCAAAATCCCGTCGGGGTCTGGCAAGTCGAATTTTGCGACAACAAAACCGGCGACCGCGGCAAACTCCGCCTCTGCGAACTGGTGTTTGCTCCCGCCGGATGCCCGCCGGTGTCGCCGGTAACGGCAGGGAATGTGACGGAAAATTCGGCAGAAATTTCCTGGCCTGCCGATGCCTTGGGCGACAGCATCGCCATTGAATACGGCCCGGCAGGTTTTCTGCCGGGTTCGGCAGGCACGGCAGGCGCCGGGGGTATGATGGTGAAATTACCGCAACCGGTGGCCGTACCTGTGCAAATTTCCGGTTTGCTGACCCTGCGGGAATACGACGTATACGTCCGCCGCCAATGCGCACCCGGCGTTTGGGGGCCGAATACGCATACCCGCTTTTTTACCAATTGTACGCCCACGCTGCTGGAAACATTCGAGGGCTTGCCAAGCTGTCCGACCGGCTGCCCCGATCCTTGCCCCCTGCCCAACCTGTGGCAAAACGCGCCCGGCGACGACTACGAGTGGAAAGTATTCTCCGGCCCCGGACTTGCATTCCCGGTAGCCGGGCCGCCTGCAGCGCCTGCCGGTAGTGGCAATTACCTGTATTTCCGGAATGCCTGCTCCCCCACCGGCGCCTTCGGCAAAACGGCTATCCTGCGCACACTATGCCTCAATGTGGCGGCTACGCCGGCGCAAACCTGCCATTTTTCCTTCGACCTGTACATGAACACTACTTCAGGACAGATGAGCACGCTCAGCCTCCAGGCTTCCACCGACGGCGGTCAATCCTGGGCCGACGTGCAAATCTGGAGCGGCAACATGGGCAAAGCCTGGCAGCGCAAGTACGTCAACCTCGGCATCTGGGACGGGCAGGTGACGCTTTTTCAGTTCGTAGCCACAGGCACATTCGGCGCCTACGGCGATATGGCGATAGACAACCTCGCTTTTTACGGCTCCCAGGAAGTGGGCACGCCGGACTACGTGTTTTATCGCGATGCCGATAACGACGGCGCCGGCGACCCCGACGTGCGCGTCATTTCCTGCTTTCCAACTGCCCCGTCCGGCTATGTGGGTGTGGACGGCGATTGCGACGACGGCGATCCTGCCGTTTATCTCGGCGCTCCGGAGGTGCTTTGCAACCAAAAAGACGAGAACTGCAACGGCATGGCCGACGACTCGACAATTCCCGCGCCAATCGCCCTCATGAATGGGGAAATTTGCTTCGGTAACCCGGTGGCACTGACTGCTATCGGTTTGCCAAAGGGCAATTTCTATTGGTACGACCAGGCTACCGGCGGAGCGCCTATCCGCAGTGGCAGCATGTTGATGCTGATCGGCGTGGATACTACGCAGACCTTCTACCTCGCCGATTCTTTGACCGGGCCTTTGGCCGGCTGTATCAGCGCCCGGGTGCCGGCTACCATTACCGTTCGCCCGAACCCCGTGCTTCTGCCGATTGCATCGCCGTCCATCTGTTCCGGGAAAACGATTGATCTGGCTGCCTTGCAGGTTGTGGACTCGGCAAATACCGGCGGCATGTTGACCTACCACAGCGCCACGCCGGCCACACCGGCCAACCAATTACCGGTATCCATGGTGCAACCGGCAAGTACGACCACGTTTTACTTCCTGAGCACGACGGCTTTCGGCTGCTCGGATACGGAACCGGTGACCGTGACAGTACGAACCAGCCCGGTAGTGCAAATTGCCCAGGGCGATTCGGTAAGCGTTTGCCGGGGCAGAACCTTGCAGTTGCAGGCAATGGAAACGGGTATTGGCGCTCCGCCGATCAGTTACGCCTGGAGTACCGGTTTGAATTTCCCAAATATTCCTGTGCAGTCGGGCAATACACCAAACGTGACCAATACCTACACCGTGATGGTAACGGATGCCAACGGCTGCACGGGCACCGACCAGATCAAAGTGCATACCCTGAACAACGTTACCCAAACCGCCATTTCGTCGGTACAGAACGTGAGCATTTGCGGCGGCAACGACGGCAGCATTGCACTCAGTCCGCTGAACGGCACCCCGCCGTACACCTTTGCGTGGGCCGGCGGTTCGCTGTCGGGAATCATCGGCACCGGCACCATAGCCGGGCTGGGGCAGGGCAGTTACCGCATCACGGTGACGGACGCCACCAACGCCGGTTGCTCAATGGTTATGCCGCAAATCGTGCTCAACGCACCCGGCCTGGATGTAGCCCTCGACACCATCATTCACCCCTCCTGTCCGGGGGCGCTTACGGGGTCTATCGTGCTGAATGTAAACGGCTTGAATCCGGTCATCAACTGGAGTAACCAGCAAATAGGCGCTACCGCAACCTTCCTTGGGGCAGGTACATACAGCGCCACTATTACCGACGGCAATTGCACGCAGGAACTTTCCAATATTGAGGTAGTAGCGCCGCCACCCATCGAAATTGAACAAAACGATCTGGACCATGTCCGCTGTTTCGGGCAGTCGAACGGGGCGATTGATCTTGCTGTATTTGGCGCTACCCCTCCGTACGATTTTCTATGGTCGAACAACGCGACGACCGAGGATTTGACCGGCTTGCCTGCCGGCGAATATTCCTGCACTATCACAGATGCCAACGGCTGCACGTTCACGTCGGCTTCATTTTCCATATCAGAACCGCAGTTGCTTACCCTGCAACTGGACTCCCTGAAGAACGTGCGGTGTTTTGGGGAAATCAACGGATTGCTGCGGGCAAAAGCCTCCGGCGGTATGCAGCCATACCAGTATCTCTGGAATACGGGTGCCACCACGGCAACGCTTACTGCCATCCCGGCGGGTATTTACACCGTGACGGTGACGGACGCCAACGGCTGCACTGCCGAGCGGACAGGAGTGGTCAGCCAGCCGAGTTCCTTGCAGGTGGAAACCGCCATCACGGCAAATCCGACCTGCATGGGCGCCCTGAACGGGAGCATCGAATTGTCGCCGGCGGGTGGGCAGCCCCCCTACTTTTTTAACTGGAGTGCCGGTGGAAGTACAGCCAAAATTCAAAATCTGGGTATTGGTCAGTACCGCGCCACCATTACCGATGCACAAGGCTGCTCCCTGATCACGCCGTTTTACACCCTGAGTGCCCCGCAACTGTTGACCGTGACACTTGACAGCCTGCGGAATGTCGGTTGCCGCGGTGATCAGACCGGTTTGATTGCCGTCGGTATCGGTGGCGCGGTCGGCGCGGTGTCGGCCACCTGGAACGGGCTGCCCGACGACCTCGTACTGACCAACATTGCTGCCGGACAATACATTTTGAAAGCGATGGATTCCCGGCTGTGTACGATTTCCGATACCTTCGCCGTCGCCGAGCCTGCCTCTTCCCTGACCATCTTGTTGCAGGAGGTGCGGGACGCCCTTTGTGCCGGCGAGCCTACAGGAAGTGTGTCGGTGCGCGTGGTAGGCGGCACGACTCCGTTTCAGTATTTGTGGAGCAACGGCTCCACCGGTCTGAATTTGCCGGCAGTGCCGGCAGGCAGTTACGACCTGACGGTGACGGATGCCAACGGCTGTACGCGGGTGTTGTCGGATGTGGTGGTGGACGAACCGCCGGCCTTGCAGGCGGAAGCCTCGGTGGAGCATATTCCTTGTTTTGGTGTACTGACAGGCAGCATTCAACTGGCGGTGAGCGGCGGCATACCGGCATACCGATACTTCTGGAGCACCTCGGATACCACCAAAAATGTGTTTAACCTCACGGCCGGAACATATTCCGTGACGGTGCTGGATGCAACCGGCTGTGCGCAGGTGCTTACGAACCTGACGGTGATTGATCAGGCATCCAATTTTTCGTTATCGCCGCTTTCAATCCTGCCCGTTTCCTGCCATGCCGCCGCCGACGGGCAAGTGGCCGTACAGGTCAACAACGGCACGGCGCCATACCAGTTTTCCTGGTCGGCGCCGGTAGGGCTGCACCAGAATATTCCGGTTCCGCGCGACACGGCTTATGGGCTGTCGGGCGGCGATTTCCGGGTGACGGTCACTGATGCTGCCGGATGTACGGCAGTATCGGATTGGTACAACATCGAGGAGGCCCCGCCATTGCAACTCAACATCAACGGCATCACGAACATCGTGTGCAAGGGCGACTCTACCGGCGCTATCTCGGCCCAGGTGTCGGGCGGCGTGCCGCCGTACGGGTTTTTGTGGAGCAACGGCTCGACGCAGGCCGGGCTACAAAACCTGCCCGCAGGAACCTACCAACTCACCGTCGCCGATGTGCGCGGCTGCACCGTGGTGTCGGCCAATGCCACCGTACACGAACCTGCTGAAGCCATCGCATTTGTGCTGAACAACCTCCAGCCCGACAAGTGCGGGAAAAATCAGGGCGCTATCGCCTTGACCGTTACGGGTGGTATGCCGCCACACACATACCTCTGGAACCACGGCGCCCAAACCGCTTCATTGAGCAACCTGCCGCCGGGGATGTATCAGTTGACCGTGACGGACAACCTCGGCTGTGTGCGGGTGTCGCCGGAATACGAAATTATACAACTGGCGCCGCCGCTCATGGCTTCGGCTGTGGTAGTGGACGTGGCGTGCAAGGGCGACAGCACCGGGGCTGTGGCGCCGACGCTGACGGGCGGCACACCCGCTTACCAATACACCTGGAGCAACGGAGCATCCGGTACATCGCTGACCAATGTCCCCGCCGGAACGTACACGCTCACGGTATCCGACGCTGCCGGCTGTTTTGACTTCTGGACGTACCCGGTCGGACAACCTGCCACAGCCCTCTCGGCTACCTGGTCGAGCGATTCAACCGCAAGCGGCTGGACCGTCACGCTGGCTCCGCAAGGCGGCACACCCGGTTATGATATTTCCTGGGATGCAGCCACCGGCAGCCAAACCGGCCCGATAGCCACGGGCCTGGCCACCGGTGTGTACGCGGTAACCGTATCGGACGCAAACGACTGCGTGCTGGTGCTGCACATTCCGGTGGGTTCGGTGAGTCGTACCGAAAGCCCCGATGTGTTTGCCGGGATGATGCTGGCTCCCAATCCGACTACCGGGCCCGCTCGGCTGAGTATCCACCTGGAAGCACCGCTGGCGGCACATATCCGGTTGTTTTCGGGTTTAGGGCAACTCGTTTCGGATGTTAGGTTGCCGGAAAAAAGTACCCGACACGAAGCGCTACTGGACCTGAGCGGTTTGCCTTCCGGAATCTACCGGGTGCTGGTGTTGCTGGAAAACGGGCAGTACCGGACGGTGGCTTTGATGAAAACGAGGGGATAGGCGCCGAGCGCGGCAACAATGGCAACGCGGGTGACGCGGATTTTCCTTCCGAGCGAGGCAACAATGGCAACGCGGAGTACACGGATCAAACGGATTTACACAGATTTTTAC
The DNA here is from genome assembly GCA_016787285.1 of Saprospiraceae bacterium. Classification (GTDB taxonomy): domain Bacteria; phylum Bacteroidota; class Bacteroidia; order Chitinophagales; family Saprospiraceae; genus M3007. Next base: position 14,060 of record JAEUUV010000197.1, read on the forward strand.
AATCCGTGGGCATCCTAAAAATCCGCGTCGTCCGCGTTGCCATTGTTGCCGCAAGCGGCTCACTTCAACTGATCCACCGTCTCCCGGATTTCCTCGCCAAACGCCTCGTATTCCTGCGAGTCCGGGTCAATGCGCCATTCGCGCACGGTATCCCCTGTTTTGATTTTGACGAAGTACAGGCCCTGATCGCGGCAGTCGGGGCAGCCTACGTTGCCGTCGGGTTCCTGGTACAATCCGGCCGGAATTTGGGCCTGAAGCGCCTTGGCCAGATTCACTTTTTCCGCCGGCAGGCTGGTCGTTTGGAACGGGATATCCGGATTGTTCCAAAGCGTTTGGTAACCGGCATCGTCGTCGGCGTACAGGTTGTCGCCTTCGAGTTTGAACATGGTGACGCAGTTTCCGGCACAGAAGCCGTAGGCGTGGCCGAAGATGAAGTAGTCGGAGTTGGTTACCGATTCTTTTTTGCAGCCGAGGACGGCCAGCAGGGCGAGGAACACGAAAGTCTTTTTCATAACGCAGGATTGTTTTTTCTCCACAGACGGAAGATGCGAGGTCTTGAGTTGGGTTTGGCTCAAACTTAACACTAACTTAAACTACCCTTCAAACTGGCTTCACACTGCCACAGGACTTTTGCACCCGAAAATCTGTATAAAAATATGAAACGCAGTTCCAACCTTATTCTCAGCATTTTGCTGCTCCTTCCTTTATTCGTTCACGCCCAAAAAGGCTCCATTTCCGGGAAAGTTATTGATGCCAAACTTGCCGAAGGCCTGATCGGCTGTACCGTCCGGCTCGACAACGGGGCGGGTGGCGCGATCACCGACTATGAAGGCAACTTTATGATTGCCAACGTCCCGGTCGGTGTCCACACGATTTCGGTAGGCTATACCGGTTACACCGAAAAGCGCATTGACGACGTCATCGTAAAAAACGGCGAGGCTTCAACGGTCAATATCGCGCTGGAAGAATCCACCGCCCAGATGATTGCTGAAGTAGTCGTAACAGCCACAGCCCAGCGTTCTTCGATGAGCGCACTGACCATCCTTCAAAAAAACAGTGCCGTGGTGGCCGACGGGATCAGTGCGGAAACGATCAAACGCACACCCGATCGCACTACGGGCGACGTCATCCGCCGGGTCAGCGGAGCCAGTATTCAGGACAATAAATTCGCAATTATTCGGGGCCTGAACGACCGGTACAACATCGCACTGCTCAATGGAGCCTTGCTCAGCAGCACCGAACCCGACCGGAAGGCTTTTTCCTTTGACCTGTTCCCTTCTGCGATGCTCGACAATCTGGTTGTCGTCAAAACTGCCGGCGCCGACCTGCCGGGCGAGTTTGCCGGCGGCGCTATTTTGGTGAATACCAAAGATATCCCGGACGAAAACTACGTGCGGGTGAATGTGGGCGCAGGATACAATACCGTATCCACGTTCAAGCCATACCAGACGGCTGCGGGTGGCGCCACGGATTTCCTTGGAACCGACGACGGAACGCGCGCGCTGCCTGCCGGCTTCCCGAGCGCCACCGAATTCCAGACGGCTACCAAGAATGACAAAGTCCGGTATTCTCAAATGCTCTCCAACGACTGGGCGATTACGCAAAAAAGCAGCGCAGCGCCGAACAGCAATTTCCAGATTGCAACAGGTTTGGTCACCGACCCGGGCCGCAAGGTGCAGTTTGGTTCCACGTTTGCCGTTTCGTACAGCAATACCAACCGCTTGCAAACCGGCGAGCGCAACGATTTTGACACACAAAGTCAGATACTTGCGTACAACGACCAGGAGTTTCGGAACAACGTCCTGTGGGGCAGCCTGCTGAACACGGCGTTGAAAATCGGTACCCGCCACAAGTTTATCTTGCAGGGCACCTATTCCACCAATTCGAATACCAGTATTACCAACCGCGAGGGGCGGGAAATTGAACGCGAGCAGTATGTAAAATACACATTCAACGAGTACACGGAAAACCACCTGCTGACGTCGCGCTTTGGGGGCGAGCACTCGTTTGGCCCGAACAATATCCGGCTCTCCTGGGGCGGTGGTTTCAACCAAATGAATAGCGAAGTGCCTGCGTTGCGCCGGATGTTTTATTCAAAACCCTTCGACGCCGGAGACGATGTGCCGTTTCGCGCATTTGTTCCTTTTGGTTCGGCTGACCCGTTCCGCAGCGGTCGTTTTTATTCCAGCATGACGGAAGATGTCACCAACGGGAATGTGGATTTGAACGTCCCCTTTGCCGTTGCCGGCGCCAAACAGTCGTTCAAAATCGGCGGCTTGTATCAAAAGAAGGACCGGAGTTTCAGCGCCCGCAACCTGGGCTTTGTCCGGGGCAAGATCGCCGGCTTCAACACGGCTTTGCTGGAATTGCCGCAGGATCAGATTTTCGCTCCTGAAAACATCAGTGCCGACGCATTCCTGCTTGACGAGATCACTAATCCCAGCGATGCCTACAACGCAAACTCTTCGCTTTATGCGACTTACCTGATGTTTGACAACAAAATTTTCGAAAAACTGCGCATCTCCTGGGGACTGCGCTTCGAAGATTTCACCCAGCAAATGGAGTCGTTTGAATATCCGGGAAATACTCCGGTGAACGTCAATACCCGGGTAAGCAGTTGGCTGCCCTCCGTCAACATGACGTACAGTTTCAACGACAAGCATCAGGTACGGCTTTCCGGCTCCAAAACCGTCAGCCGCCCGGAGTTTCGCGAAATCGCCCCCTTTGCCTTTTTCGACAACCGCCTGTACGCCGCAGTGGTCGGGAATCCGAACCTCGTTCCCACGGATGTGTACAATGCCGACCTGCGTTATGAAATTTATCCCGGGCAAAACGAACTGTTCAGCGTAAGCCTGTTTTACAAGAAATTCAACAACCCCATTGAGTTTACCTTCACCAGCCTCGGCACGGGTACGCGTACGTTCTCGTACCAGAATATCCGCAGCGCCGAAAATATCGGGCTGGAACTGGAGGTTCGCAAGACGCTTGCGTTTGTTGCACCGGGGCTTGAAAACGTGACGGTGTTTGCAAACGCCACTTTAAGCCGCTCTACGCTGGATTTGTCCAACGTGTCCCGGTTTGATCCCACGCGCAACTTGCAAGGACAATCGCCCTACATCATCAACGGGGGCGTTACGTACAGCAATCCCAACTGGGGGCTAAGTTCCACCGTCGTGTACAACGTAATCGGCGACCGCGTGGCGCAGGTTGGCACGGAAGGTTACGGCGATGTCTATGAGCGCCACCGCCATTTGCTCGATTTCCAGATCAGCAAAACGCTCTGGCAACGCGGAGAAATCAAACTGACCTGGGGAGACATCTTTAGCCCCGACTTCGTGTACTACCAGGACAACAACGCCAACCACCGCTACGACGAAGGGCAGGGCGATCACGTCATGCAGCGCCTCAATCTTGGCAGCACGATCACCATGAGTTTTGGCTGGAAATTTTGAGGGTTAAAGGCGTCTGAAAATTCAGAATATACAGATTTCACTTCATAATAAGGTTAGAAATAACTGCAAAGTCCGGGCGACGCAAGTTGGCCCGGACTTTTTTTATGAACAGCCGGCCTGCCTGTTAACGTGCGGTTCATGCAGACTTAATCCAAACTTAACCTCGTGAATTTCAGCGCCCTCTCCGGCAGGGCGACCTTTGTGGCAGTTAAACACAACACCAATCTAAAGTTACCTGCTATGAATAAAGCATTAGTCTTGATTGCTTTCCTGCTTGTTGCTTCCATGCAACTTATGGCCCAGATTACGGTTTCGGGCGACATTGCCTCAAACACAACGTGGACCAAAAACAATATCTACCTGCTTAGCGGGTTTGTGTATGTGACCAACGGCGCCGTACTGACCATTGAGCCGGGGACGGTTATCAAAGGGGAAAAAAGTTCGAAAGGCGCTCTGATCGTTACCCGTGGCGCCCGGATTATTGCCAACGGAACACCCGCCGAACCGATCATTTTTACGAGCAATGAAGCCGCTCCGACGTATGGCGACTGGGGTGGCGTGATTATGTTGGGTTACGCTTCCACCAATCAGATTTACAACGGCACACCGGGGCTGGGCCTGATCGAAGGTGGTCTGGATCCGGTCAAAGGCCTGTACGGCGGCGGCGACCAGGCGGGCGGCGCCAAAGACGACGACAACTCCGGAACGCTGCGCTATGTGCGCATTGAATACGCCGGCATTGCGTTCCAGCCGAACAACGAGATCAACGGCCTGACCATGGGCGGCGTCGGCAACAAAACAACCATTGAGTATGTGCAGGTATCGTATGCCAACGACGACGCGTTTGAGTGGTTTGGCGGCACGGTCAACTGCAAGTATCTGATCGCTTATCGCACCCTTGACGATGATTTCGACTGCGATTTCGGGTACTCGGGCAAGGTTCAGTTTGCGTTTTCTTCCCGCGATTCGCAAGTGGCCGACATCAGCAACTCGAATGGCTTCGAGGTGGATAATAACGCATCGGGCAGCGGCGCTACGCCCAAAACACGGCCTACGTTTTCCAACGTGACCATTGCCGGTCCTTCCGGGACGGTGGCCGCCGATTATCGCCGGGCCGCTCATTTGCGCCGCAACAATGAAATCGCTATTTTCAATTCCGTTTTTGTCGGTCAATATCCCGTTGGCCTGTTCATTGACGGCGACTCCTGCGCCACACATGCTCTGGGCGGGAAATTGCTTGTGAAAAACAGTTTCTTCCACGGCATGACCACACCGCTGAGCACCAATGCAAGTGCCGGAGTAGGATTCAACCTCAATACCTGGGCTACCGACAACCAGATTTCAGCCGGAACAAATGCCGCCGACGCAGGTCTGATCAATCCGTTTAATGTAGACCTGCCCAACCCGCGTCCGAACTCCAACTCGCCGGTGCTCAACTATGCCAAATTCAACACCGACTCCCGGATTCAGGATGCGTTTTTCACTCCCGTGAGTTATGCAGGCGCTTTTGGCCCTTCGGGCGACTGGACTTGCCCCTGGGCACGCTGGGCGGGTGGTGTGAGCGGCGGGTGCCTGCCGTCGAATCAGGAGGTAGTCGTCACCGGCAATATCACCACCAATACAACCTGGACTGCCGACAAAACATACATCTTGCAAGGGTTTGTGTATGTAGCCAATTGCGCTACCCTGACGATTGCGCCGGGTACCGTTATCAAGGGCGACAAAGGCTCCAAAGGCGCCCTGATTGTTACCCGTTGCGCTAAAATTATCGCCGACGGTACCCAGGACCTGCCGATCATTTTCACTACCAACGACCCGAATCCAAGTTACGGTTCCTGGGGCGGCCTGATCGTTCTGGGATACGCGCCCACCAATCAGGTGTACAACGGTACGTCATGCCTTGGCCTGATCGAAGGTGGCCTGGACCCGGTTTTGGGCCTTTACGGCAGCGGCGACCAGCCCGGCGGCTGCGGCAAAGACGACGACAACTCCGGTGTTCTGCGCTACGTGCGCATCGAGTATGCCGGCATCGCGTTCCAGCCGAACAACGAGATAAACGGCCTGACTCTGGGCGGCGTCGGCAACAAAACCACAGTGGAATACGTGCAGGTATCGTACGCCAACGACGACTCGTTTGAGTGGTTTGGCGGCACGGTCAACTGCAAGCACCTGATTGCATACCGCGGCCTTGACGATGATTTCGACTGCGATTTCGGGTACAGCGGAAATGTTCAATACGCGCTTTCGGTACGCGATCCGCTGGTAGCCGACATCAGTAATTCCAATGGTTTTGAAGTAGACAATAACGCTTCCGGCTCCACGGCTACGCCGAAAACGGCGCCTACGTTTTCAAACGTCACGATCGTCGGCCCGACCGGCGCCGTAGCCGCCGACTACCGCCGCGCCGCGCACCTGCGCCGCAACTGCGAGATCGGCATTTTCAACACCTTGATGATCGGAAACTACCCGGTAGGCCTGTTTATTGACGGTGATGCCACGCTGAACAACGCTAAAAACGGGTTGCTGGAAGTGAAAAACACCTGGGTTGCCGGCCCAACCGAACTGCTCCGTTCGTCCAATACGGCCGTGCTTGATCTGGCGCCCTGGTTCAACACCGCCGGCTGGGGCAATGGGTCTGCTGCCGCTTCCAGCGCAGCAGCCCTTCAAAATCCGTTCAATCTGGACTACCCCAACGCACAGCCTACCGGCTTGTCTCCCGCCGTTGCACCGGGCGCCGCCGCCTTCACCGCAGCGCGAATCAACAAGCCTTTCTTCGACAAAGTCTCATTCGTGGGCGCATTCGACGGCAAAAACGATTGGACTTGCGGCTGGGCCAAGTTCCTGGATATCAATACATCCTGTTTGGTGGAAACGGAAGATGTCGCCAAATTTGTCCGTGACGTGCAATTGTTCCCGACTGTGGCCGATCAGCACACCACACTCCGGTTTACGCTGGAGCAAAATGCCGATGTGACGGTGGAGGTGTACAATATTGAAGGCCGGTATTTTGGTCGTCCGGTTGACGAGAAAGTCTTTGCGGGCGAACAGACCTATCTCCTGAACACCGCAAACCTGCCACAGGGTTTTTACTTTGTGCGCATTCAGGCCGGGGGAGCGGTAAAAACAGAGAAGATGATTGTGGTGCGGTAATCGCTGCGATTTGCGACCACCGGCTACAAGTACCGGTAATCCCGGAGTAAGCATGAGCCATCCCGAATGTTGGGGTGGCTCATGTTATTTTAAAAGCAAAAAAACATTGCAAACCTGTAAGCCGGATTCTGTACCCCGAACCCTCCGAAAAGAGCGCGTGGCCTCTGCCATTTATCTGGGTCCGATTTCGCAACCGGACTCTGCGCTGCCTACCCCCCTTGCCGGCCCGAAGGCCGATGCGCGAGCCACACATCTCCCCGAAGGGACGCAAGGTGTACATGGCATTTCAACCCGCAAGGTTTATCCGCGTCCCGGTTTGCACCGGAAAGCCGTGCGCTCTTACCGCACGTTTTCACCCTTGCCCCGACCGGGGCCGGGGCGGTTGTTTTCTGTGACCCTTTCTGTACCCCGGCAGTTGCCGGAGTCCCACCGCTTAGGTGGTGCGGTGCTCTGTGTTGTCCGGACTTTCCTCCCATTCCCGCAGGAAAAGGCGGCAGAGCGGTTTGCAATGTTTTTTCAGTTTTGAGTGTTGAGTTTCGAGTTTTGAGTGGCGAAATATGATTTCGCACTGGAACGCCACTCAAAACCCAAAACTCGAAACTCAAAACTTCAATTGGCACGATTTTTTAGTTTTCCGGGTGGCAATAGTGCGGGTATTGTTCTTGTACATTTGCACGGCGCGAAAAAAGCCGTTTCTCGATCCATGTCACCCGGTTTGCCCTGAAAATATTCCGGGCGTCGGTTCTACTTTCCAAATTGTATGATCAAACGCCTGCTCCTGTACATTTTGGCCGGAGCCATTCTCCTGGCAGTGGCTGCCACTGCCGACCGCGGCTACAAAGGTACGGCGCAGTTGCAACAGTACGCCGCCGAAATCGGGGAGTACCTTTCCGGCCAGGCTACCCGGGGGCTGGAGTGGGCGCACCAGGAGCGTGGCCGGCTGAGCGCCGCGGTGGCCGGTCGCCCGGTAACCGATCCGGAGGGATGGATCACGGCGCTGGCCGGGCAGGCAGGCGAGCCATACACCATACTTGTACACCAGGGTGATAGTTTGCTGTTCGCCTCCAACAACAAGGCGCTTCCACCAAAGGAGTTCCTGACGCAGGCTTTCGGGTCCGACGAGCCTGCTGTTGTTCAGTTTCCGCAGGGCCACTACTTTGTTCGTCACGAACAGTTTGAAACCGATACAAAACTGACCGTGCTGGTACCGATCCGGTATGCGCTGGATAATAGCCCACGACAACAGGCAAACGGACTTTTTCCCGCTAATACGTCCATTCCGGCACAGGTTCGGGTGGAACTGAACGCGACCGAACATCCGGTGCGCATCGGCGGGCGGGACTTGTGCTGGCTGGCGGCGTCCGGTTCCGTGCAGGCCGTTTGGGTGCAATGGGTCAAGCTGCTGGCATACAGCCTGGTACTTGGCTTGCTGCTGGCGTTGGTCTTCCAGGGTGGCATGTTTTTGACCAAACAGGGTCGCGCATCCTTGGGTTTTCTCCTGCTTCTGGCATTTGCCGGCACTGTCACCGGGCTGAACTGGGCTACCGGATTTACGGCTTCGGCGCTCGACCGGCTCCCGGTTTTTGCGCAGCAATTCGACGCGTCGGCGCTCATTGGCAGGTCTTTGGGCGACTGGCTGCTGCACCTTGTCCTGCTGGTGTGGCTAATGGTTTTTTTCCACCGGGCATTCCGGCGGGTGGGGCCGGCAAACGCGGTTCCGGCACCGACACACTCCGTACAAGTCGTTTTCTGCTACCTGTTCGTGATGTGTAGCGTGGTAGCCGGCGTGGAAGTGTACCGGGAACTGGTTTTTCACTCGACCGTCAATTTTGACTTTGACAACCTGCTCAATTTCGACGGCTTCAACGTGCTCGCACTGGCAGGTATCCTGCTCCTCTCGCTGGCCCTGTTTTTGTTTGGGCACCGGCTGGTGCATACGGCGGTGCAACAGGGTTTGCCCTTTGCCAAACGGGTGCCGCTTATGCTGGGCTCGGCGGCGGCAGTGTACGCAATCGGCTTTGTGGGTCAGGGACTTTTTCAGATAAACGCGCTGTACATCGCGGTTTTTGCCTTGCTGTACGTCTGCTTGTTCGATTTTTTCCTCGATCTGAGGGTGCCGCGATTGGGCGGGCTGGTGCTGTGGCTGATGCTGTTTTCCATGGCTTCCGCTCTGCTGTTGTACCGCTACAATTACCTCAAGGACAAAACGGTGCGTCTGGCATACGCCGAAGCGCTCGCCGTGCCCCGCGATAAGGCAGTAGCCGAGCCGCAGTTGAAACGGGTGTACGAGCAAATTCGGCAGGATACGCAGGTCAACCGGCTGCTGAAGCCCTGGCCGTTCAAGCCGCTGACCTCCGATTTGCGCCGGCGCGTGAATGCGATCGTGTACCCGCAGCGGTACCTGTTCCAGCACTACCGGGTATCGGTGTTCGCCTTCGACCAGGAGGGCGCCGTGTTGCCGCAGGATCAGGATAAAGACCGCGGCTATGTAGTTGAGCAAAACTGGGAGCGCGCCACGCCCCTGCCCGATGCTCCCGGAATCCGCTACCTGTCCACCTCCGAAGGCATTTTCCGCTACATCGTGCAGGCAGATGCCCTGCGCATGGACGACCCCACGCAGCCTGCGGAGTTGTACTATTTCTTCGACCACCAGTATCCCCAGCCTACGCGCGTCTATTCCGAGTTGTTTTACAGCCTGCCGTACAAAAACATGGATCGGTTGCTGGACTACGATTTTGCCGTGCAACGCGACGGCCACCTCGTGGTGGATCAAGGCAATGCCAACAAGGTCGTTTTTCAGAAAAATTTGGCCAAAGGCGCCGCACAGGAACAGGTGTCCGACTCCCCGAGGCGAGTGGATGCCGTGTTCCGAAGCGCCGATGGCTCCGTGACGGCGGCAGTGGGGCGCCCCTCCGGCGGAGCGTACAAGCAGTTGTACCTGTTCGCCGTGTTGTTCGCGCTCACCTCGCTGTTTGTATTCGCGCTGGCATTTCTGAATACCTGGCTGCACTTTTTGCCGAAATACTACCAGTTCAACTTTTCCGCCAAAGGCTCCTTGGCCAAACGCATCCACTACGGCAATTTTGCCCTCATCGGCCTGGCTTTTGCCGGTATCGGCTGGCTGACCTACCGGCACTTCGCAGCCGCTGCTCAGGAGGCCGAGCAGATCAATTTAGACAAACGGGCCGACGCCGTGCTGACATCCCTGCGCATCAAACTCGGTGACCGCCACCCCGACCCTGATTCGCTAAAACTCGACTTGCCCGAAATTCTGGCGCCCCTGGCGGCAAGCCTGGCAACCGATGTAAACTTTTTTGCCCCTGGCGGCGAACTGCTGTTTTCCACCCAGAACGACCTCGTGCAACTCGGCATTTTGCCCAGCCGCATGGGCACCGAAGCGCATGCCTTGCTCACGGCAGGCGGGCAGCAAGAGGCCACCGTGTCGGAGCAAGTTGTGGGCGCTACGTTTTCCAACCACTACCTTCCCGTACCCAACAACCAAAACCGGTTACTCGGGTACCTCGGCGTGCCCTACCACCTGTCCGACCGCAAGATCGGCCCCGAAGTTTCCGACTTCATCGGCATGCTGGCCAGCGTGTACGTGTTTCTCATGCTGATCGCCTATTCGGTGTCGTACCTGTTGTCGCGCTCCATCATCCACCCGATCAAACTGATTTCGGAAAAAATCAAACGCCTCCAACTCGAAGACAAAAACGAGCCGCTCGAATATCAGGGCGATGCGCAGGACGAACTCAGCGCGCTTATCGAGGAGTACAACCGCATGGTGGAAAAACTCGAAGAGTCCAAAACCCAACTGATCCGGCTGGAACGCGAAAGCGCGTGGCGCGAAATGGCCCGGCAGGTAGCGCACGACATCAAAAACCCGCTGACCACCATGAAACTGTCCATGCAACAACTGGAACGGGTATCGGCGGAACCGGCGCAGGCAGCCGTGTATTTGAAAAAAGCCATTACGCGGCTGATCGAGCAAATTGACTCGCTTGCGCAAATTGCGTCCGAGTTTTCCATGTTTGCCAACCTGGATATTCAGCAAAAGCAGGACATCGTGCTGAACGACGTGGTGGAAAGCGTGTACGACTTGTTCAGCGAGCAGCGGGACGTGCGCCTGAAAATGGCCGTTCCACCGGAGCGCTATCACATCAGTGGCGATAAAAACCACCTGATCCGGGTGTTCAACAACTTGGTCATCAACGCCATGCAGGCCATTCCGTCCGATCGGCAGGGGCTGATTCAGGTGTCGCTGTTCCGGCAAAACAACCACGCCGTGGTGCGCATCAACGACAACGGCGGCGGCATTCCGCCTGAAATTCAGAAGCGGGTGTTCGAGCCGAATTTCACCACCAAAACCTCCGGCAGCGGACTCGGTTTGGCCATTTGCAAAAAAATAATTGAGGCGCTTGACGGCAACATCCGCTTTGAAACCCGCGAAAACGAGGGCACCGACTTTTTTGTGGAACTGCCGATTCGGGCTACGGAGGCAACGGAGAAACCACGTGGGTGAACCGTTCTTTTAAATCGGGAGAGATGCTTTCCGGTGTCGGCATTTTGCACGTGTTTCAGAGGCAAATATCCACCAGCAATCAGGGCGAAGAGCATAACCCCTAACCCGAAACCCTCCAACCCGAAACCCTACTGCAACTCCACAATTTTCGCAAACAACTCCACCTCGTCGCCCGGGCGGAAACCCTTGTGGCGGTAGGCCAGATTGCCGTTTTTGTCGAAGATGAATACCTGCGGCAGGCCGTTGAGTTCGCCGGGGATCACATTGCGGAACAGGCGGTCGCGGTCCCAGTACACTTCGAAGGGGAACTGTTTTTCACGCACAATCGGGGCGATATGACTGAAGCGGTGCGGAAAGTCAATCGAAATGGCCATCAGGCGGAAGTCGGCCTTTTTTTGCCACTCGGCGTAGTTGGCCGTGTAGGTGGACAGCTCCCGGAGGCAGGGCATACAGGTGGTGAGCCAGAACGCAATCACAGTGGGTTTTTTGCCTTTTTTGGGCAGCGCCAGCACCTCGCGGGAGTTCAGCACCTGTGTGCTGTCAATATCCATCATCGGGATGTCGAAAGGGAAGAGCGTGTCGCCCTGATACCGGGCCTGGGTGTACATCATTTGGGAAAAAAGCGGCGCGGCAAAAAGCGCCAGGACGGCAGACAGCAGGTAATTTTTCATGTTGTGCGGAAAAAATTTGTGCAAAAGTACAGGCACAAGCGGGGGGATGCACGGCGTGCCATGTGACGCAAAAACTGTTTAACGTCTCATTAACGGTTTATCAGAAAAAGGCGGTGCGTATCGCGGGTTTTTCGTCTCTTTGTGCGCGCAAATTGCACCATTATCCTTTTCGTTAAACCACCCGCCCAAACCTTGACGGAGGCAATCACTTCCCTGAATTCCGGGGTTAAGCCGACAGACAACGAGCTCATCGCCCGGTTTCTGCAGGATCAAAACCCGGAACATTTCTCGCAACTGTACCGCCGGTACGCGGGTAAGGTGTTTGCCAAATGTATTTCCATGCTGGGCGATGAGGGGCTTTCGCGCGACGCCGTTCAGGATATTTTCATCAAAGTATACCTCAACCTCGCGCGTTTCAACGAAAAATCTTCTTTCTCAACCTGGTTATACTCCATCACCTACAACTTCTGCATTGACCTGATCCGACGCAAAAAAAAGATACCGGTGCTACTGGCCGACGACGTGAGCCGTATCGGGGACGCACCGGTGCCTGATATCCCGGACAGCGTGTTGCTCGAAATGAAACAGGAACGCCTCGAACGCGTGCTGGCCGAAATGCCCGAAGGCGACCGCATTATTTTGCTGATGAAATATATGGACGACATGTCCATTAAAGATATAGCCGAGTTTTTCCACAAAACCGAAAGCGCAATCAAGATGCAGATCATGCGGGCCAAACACAAGGCCCAGGCGATCTACGACTCGATCTACGCGCACGACCCGATTGAAACCTAGTGATGAGCGATGAGTGATGAGTTCCGTAGTGTGCTCATCGCTCATCACTCATCACTAAATAGTTGAACCGATTTTTTCAAACAAAATAATCCGTTATGCACGAAAGAAACAACAGTTTTAAAGACCTGGAGGCCAAGTGGGAGGCCGGGCTGCCGCCCGAACTGGAGCAGCGCATTTCGAGCCAGACCACCAACTTTGCCGTGTTCGGCCGGGTGGTGGAATTGTTCATGCCCAACGCCTTGCAAGCCGCCGCACACATCATCGGCGGCGGGTCCGACAAAGCCGGGCCGCATGTACCTGCCGGCCCGGGCCGCCGCCCGGAACCGGAAGCCTGGCCCGATTGGCGAACGCCCCCAAAGTAGTTTTGAGTTTTGAGTTTTGAGTTTCGAGTTTTGAGTTTTGAGTGCTTTGACGGGCATTCTTACAAGCCAACAGCAAACAATCTTCATGGACTTTTTACAAAAACTGAAAGAGGGCGTATTTGCCGAACTGCTGGCCCGCTTTTCCGAGGCGGCGCCCAAGTTGCTTTTCGCCTTGCTCATCCTGCTCATCGGTCGTATCGTGGCCGGACTGGTTCGGCGCGTCGTGCAGCGGGTGCTGGCCGGCCTGCGGGTGGATCGCTTGGCCGAACAACTGAACGACATTGACATCGTGCAGCGCACGGGCATGAAAATCCAGATTTCGGGCGTGATCTCGCAGATGGTCTTTTACGTGCTCATGCTCGGATTTGTCATTTTCGCCACCGACATGCTGGGCATACCGGCCATTACCGACATGGTGCGCGACGTGATTGACTACCTGCCCGCCCTGTTCTCGGCCTTCGTTTTGTTTTTGCTCGGCCTGTTTTTAGCCGATATGGTGCGCGGCGCCGTGCAAACCACCTGCCAGAGCATGGGCATCCCTTCGGCCAAGATGATCGGCACGGCAGTGTTTTATTTTCTATTCATCACCATCGCCGTGAGCGCCTTGTCGCAGGCCAAAATCAGCACCGGTTTCATCGCGTCCAACCTGACGGTGGTCATTGGCGCGCTGGCACTGGCTTTTGCCGTGGGGTACGGACTGGCAGCCCGCGATCTGGTGGCCAACTACATCGCCGGCCACTACAACCGGAACAAAGTGCGCATCGGCGATGACGTGCGCATCGCCGGCGTGCGTGGCAAGGTGGTGCTGATTGATTCCACCTCCATGATTCTGCAAACGCCCGAACGCGCGATCATCATCCCGCTCAGCAAAATGACCACCGAAAAAGTGGAAGTTTTTTACCCCGAAGGTCAGGATGAAAACCTGCTTCCGCCCACCGTTTGATTTGCAAACTCTTCATTCATCACTCATCACTAACCCGTATGCGTTTTTTACTCCACCTCCTGCTTCTCGTATTGCTCCCGTCGTTCGGCACCTTGCTTGCCCAGGATGCTCCTGCCGCCGCTCCTCCGGCTGAACCGGAATGGAAATTCACCGGCGGCATCGGCTTCGACCTCAGCGGCCTCGGCATCATCAATCCCCGTGTGGGCGGCGGCACGGGCCGCTTCGGCCTTGGCGGTCTCGGTACGTTTTCAGCCAACCGCAAGGGCGACAAATCCTTCTGGAACAACCAGATGACCCTGCAATTAGCCGTTCAGAAACTAGGCAGAACCTCCCTGAGCCAGCCCTCCGGTTTTCAGAAAAACCTCGATATTCTGCGCCTGGCCTCTACCTACGGCTATAAAATCGCCGGCGACAAGTGGTATGCGTCCGCCGACCTGCTGGCGCAAACCCAACTGCTACGCACCTACAAGAGCAACTACCTGAAACCCGTGACCCTCGACGGCAAACCCGACATCGTGGTGTCCAACATCCTGTCGCCGCTGCTCATCCAGTTCTCGCCGGGCATCACCTACAAACCCAACACGCACCTGACCTTCCAGTATTCGCCGGTGGCTGTGCGTTTCATTTATGTGGCCGACGACTCGCTGGCCTTGCTCGACATTCACGGCAACGAAGTGACCCGCGACGCCGGCGGCAACATCACGGAATACAAAAACTACTTCCTCGGCCTCGGTTCCGAATTGGTAACCCGCTACGAGAACAAGTATTTCAACGACCACCTTGCCGTGACCAGCTCGTTGCGCCTGTTCTCCAATTACCTCAAAGACCCGGCAGCCGTGGACGTATTGTTCACCAACAATTTCAGCATCCAGATTTTCAAAGGATTCTCGCTCGACCTGCTCGGTGAACTATTCTACGATCAGGACGTGAAAATGAACCTCGACTCGAACGACAACGGTATTTTCGGCGACGACGGCGACCGCCAGGCGCCCGCCGCCCAACTTACCGGCGCGTTCATGCTCAAGTACAACGTGATTTTTTAAACAGACCGCTCCATGAAAATCCTCATGGTTTGCCTCGGCAACATCTGCCGCAGCCCGCTGGCCGAAGGAATTTTGAAACACAAAGTGCAGCAGCTCGGCCTGCCCTGGACAGTAGACAGTGCCGGTACCGGCCACTGGCACACCGGCGAACTACCCGACCGGCGCTCCATTGCCGTGGCGCGCCGGTACGGGATAGACCTCACCGACCAGCGGGCGCGGCAGTTCCGGCCCGACGACTTCGAGCGTTTCGACCGGATTTTGGTCATGGACACCCAGAACTGCCGCGATGTGCTCCGGCTGGCCCAAAGCGATGAACACCGCGCCAAAGTCGGCCTCATCCTCGACCTCACACACCCCGGCGAGGAGCGCAGCGTGCCCGACCCGTATTACGACGACGACGGCTTCGAGCAGGTGTTTCAGATGCTGGACACAGCGTGCGAGGTGATGGTTTCGGTAACGGGTTGAGCGGGTATGACAGGTTTAACGGGTTGACAGGTTGAGCGAGGATTTACCGCTCGCTGAAAGCCCCGAAGGGGTGCCATATCTGAAAGCAGGGCACTGCCCTGCTTTTTGAGGACATCGCTACATGAAGCCCTGAAAGGGCGGCATAGTGGTCTCTATAAGGCGCCTCTTCACATATTATTTCGCCCCTTCAGGACTTTATCCCCCGTCCGGACGTCTCTACGCAGGGCAGTACCCTGCGTTCATATAAAACGCCCCTTCAGGGCTTATGAATGAGAGTAAGGTAAATCCCGCTCAACCTGTCATACCCGCTAAACCCGTTAAACCTATTTTTTAAAGCAATCTTTCAACACAATGAAATCAACACCACTTACGGACAAACACCTGGCGCTGGGCGCCAAAATGGCCGAATTTGCCGGCTACAACATGCCGATTTCCTACAGCAGCATCACCGAGGAACACCACTGTGTGCGTAACAATGTCGGCGTGTTCGACGTGAGCCACATGGGCGAGTTTATCGTGAAAGGCAAGGAAGCCACGGCATTCCTGCAAAGTGCCACCTCCAACGACGTGAGCAAACTCCAGCCCGGCGACGTGCAATATTCCTGCCTGCCCAATAAAAAAGGCGGCATCGTGGACGACCTGCTCGTGTACCGCCTCGACGACGTAGCCGAAATGACTGAAGCCGGCGTACAAACCTACATGCTGGTGGTGAACGCCTCCAACGAAACCAAAGACTGGCGCTGGCTCAAGCGCATCGCCCGCGGCTTCGACGTGAAAATGCAGAACATCTCTGCCAAAACCGGTCTCATCGCCGTGCAAGGCCCAAAAGCCGCCGAAGCGCTGCAAAAACTGACGCAAATTCCGCTCGCGGAGCTCAAATACTACTCGTTCCGCCGCGGGCGTTTTGCCGGCTGCAACAACGTGATCGTGTCGGCTACCGGCTACACCGGCGCCGGCGGTTTCGAGATTTACGCCCGCAACCGCGACATCGCCAAAATCTGGGACAAGGTGTTTGCCAACGGCGCCAAATGGGGCATCAAACCCGTGGGCCTTGGCGCGCGCGATACCCTGCGCCTCGAAAAAGGCTTCTGCCTGTACGGCAACGACATCAACGACAAAACCAGCCCCATCGAAGCCGGTTTGGGCTGGATCACCAAACTGAACAAACCCTCGGACTTCCCCTCGAAAGAGCGTTTTGTCAAACAAAAAGCGGAGGGCGTGAAGCGCAAACTCGTCGCGTTCGTGGTCAACGACCGCCGCGTGCCGCGCCACGACTACGAAATCGAAAGCCGTCGCGGCGCGAAAATCGGCGCTGTCACCTCCGGCACGCACTCGCCGACCCTGGACCAGCCGATCGGCATGGGCTATGTGAAAAGCAAATTCGCCGAGCC
>JAEUUV010000248.1 GCA_016787285.1 Saprospiraceae bacterium
CTCTCCGCCCGCAGCAGCAGGGTGCTGAAATCGTTGTTGTACACTTCAACGGTATGGGCGCCGTTGTCACAAGCTACGCAATCGCTTTTGCCAAGCGTCCAGACGGTATCGGTTCGGGTGAGCAGGTAGCGAATTTTGGGAATGTTGTCCTGTGAAAGGTAAACGATGTACGGCGGCACGCCCCCTGCAACCCGGATTCGGAACGAGTCGCGTGTTTCGCCTGCCAGTTCCACTTGTATTTTTTCAAACGGGTGCAATTCAATCGGCTTGTTGTACGGGGCATTTTTCCCGATGTCGGCGATTCGGATCAGATGCTGAACATCGCTTAGGTACTTGATTTCCAGTTGATATTGTCCCTGCCCAACGGCTGAAATCCGGGTTTCCCAGCCGCGCAGGGACCCGGTATCCACCACCGGATTCAGCGCATTGTCGAGCACGTACAGGAAAGAACCGTCGTTGCGCCGGACGGGCAGACTGATTCCCAGTGGCACATCTTTTAGGGCTTGGAACACCAATGCCGACCGGACGCCCGATTTTCCTTTGTACTGATCAATGTAATTCAGGAGCGCTTTGGCCCGAAGGGTGGAGTCGGGCTGATTACGGGCGGCAGCGTATGCCTGCGCTTCGGCCTGCTGAGCCGCCGGCGTCGCCGGCGCCGGTTTGGGCTGCGCGGGCTGGTTTTCCGGTTGTGGTGCGGGCGTCGGTTCGGCGGGAGCCGGGGCCGCAGCAGTGGGCGTCTCCACAGCGCTTGTTCCATCGTTTACGGTAAAACCCAGCGTGACGGGCGCCGCCTGCCCGATGGCTTCGTACTGACCGGCGGCGTTTCGTTTCCAGGCTTTGGGTACGATGGTCAGGCTGCCGTTGCCCGTACCCGATGCCTGAAAACGCTGAAAAAGCCGGAGGCTTCGCGTGTATTTTTCGTTGGAGGCCGGGGAAATCACGTTGCCGTTTTGCCGGAACTGAAACCCCCACACGACATCGTTGTCGGCAGGCAGGGAGTCGCTTCGGAACCGGAATGTGGCCTCCAGATCGAAAGCCGCATCCTTGCTGCGGTCTATGGTGTGCGAGGCTTTGCTTTTGTACTCGTTGCCCGCATGTTTGATTGCCCAGGAAAACTCGGCGCGGTAGGTTTTGTCGCCCGACTGAAACACCACCGTGCGCTGCGCAGCCATCTCGCCCGGCATGCCGGCCAGCACGAACACACCCGCCCAAAGTACAAGCGCTGCTCCGGATACCCGGGCAGACCGTGGCCACAGCGGGCCATTCAGACAAGCGTGCAAGGTGTGAAACATGCAGTTTTTGAGATGCGATTCAAAACAAAACAACCCGCAGCGAAAGGCAAAAACTATACCTGAAATGCGTTAGCGCGGCCAGGTGTTGTTGGCTTTCACGGTATCCGATACCTGGGGGTCTCCCAGCGTTACTTTTTCTACTTTTTTGTCGGTAGCCGGACGGAAAACAAAGGTGCGGTTCCCGTTTTTCCAGACCGATGCCGGGTGCCGGAACGGTTCTTTGGTGCCGTCCTGGTACGCTATTTCCCCTGCAACCGTCATGGGCATGGTACCGGTGTTTTCGATGGTGACAGTGTTTGGCCCAACTTCAGCCACCGCCAGATCGGGGTAGCCCCAGTCAAAAAACCAGGGCTTCCAGAACCAGTCAAGGTTTTCGCCGGAGGCTTCGTTCCAGGTGTGGAAAAAATCGAACGGCTGTGGGTGTTTGCCGCTCCAGCGGTTCATGTACTCCACCATGCAGCGGTGAAAGCGCTCGTAGCCAAGGTATTGGTACAGGTTAAAGTAGGCTGCCTGTGCGCGGTTGTACGAAGCCACCCGGTAGGCCGGGTTGGACAAGTGCCGGGAAGGCGTCATGGGCGGCATGTCGTTTTCCGTGCCGGCAAAGTCCTGGTAATTGCGCAGGCGCCCCTGGGATTTGCCCGCCAGCGAATCCGTCACCACTACATCAAAAAAAGCCGCCCAACCTTCGTCCATCCAGGCATAATACTGCTCATTGATGCCCATCATAAAGGGGAAATACGTGTGCGCGGTTTCGTGTACGGTCAGGCTGACCGGGCTGTTGGGATGGGTGCTACCGTTGTTGCACATCATCGGGAACTCCATGCCCCCGCTGCCGTTGAACACAGTCATGCAGGGGTATGGATACGGATAACCCGGCAGCCAGCGCGACATCAGGTTCAATCCATCGGCGGCTGCGCGGCAAACCTGGTAATAGTCCTCCGATTTGGGGTTGTACGCCGCACTTACAAAGGCCCTTCGTCCGGTCGTGGCGTCTACGACTGTTGCGGTGGCGTCCCAGAGGTAATAACTGCTGAACGCAAAGGCAAAATCGGGCACTTGCCCGGCTTTGTACACGAACGTATGGGTGTCGCCCGTGGTTCTGAAAAATTTCTTGCCGGAGGCATAGTCTTGCGGTGAAAAAATCTTGACAACGGCATTCATCCGCTGTGCCATGCTGAAACGTCCGGCAAAATCAGGCGTCAGGACTTCCTCCGGGTTTTGCCACACCCCGGTGGCCCAAACCATGATGTTGGCCGGCACGGTGATGCGCACCTCATAGTCGGAAAAGTCGTTGTACATCTCCTGAAGGCCGTTGTAGGGCGCGTCGGCCCAGCCGTGCAGGTCGTCGTACACGGCCACCTGTGGGTACCAGTACGGCACAAACCAGGTGGTGGAATCATACACACCTTCGCGGGGCGCCCCTTTGGCGGGCGGAGCGATGTAAGACCAGTCTACGCCCAACTCAAGGGATTGGCCGGGCGGGAGCGGGTTGTCCAATTTTACATCCAGAAATGTGCTGTGCTGGTGGAGTGCTTTGGCGTCTACGGGTTTGCCGGCCAGCCGCACCTGCGGCACCTGCACGCCGTCGGTAATGGCGTCGGGGTTCAGGTCGTAGGCCCGCTGACCGTTTTTTTTGTACAGATCGTGTGCCAGTTTCAGGCGGATCATCGTCAGCGTATCGGGGCTTTGGTTGAAATACCGGATTGTGGCGCTACCCGAAAGTTTGCGGGTCGGCAAGTCGGCGGACACATCCATTCGGTACTCGGCGCGGTTTTGCCAGTATTTCGGGCCAGGGCGCCCGTCGAGCGAACGGGTCTGCTTTTCGTAGGCTTTGCGGATATTCAGCGGCATGTACAGCGCCTGGCCGACGAGCACCTCTGCAAACGAAACAACGAAGACAACGAACAAGGTGTGTTTGAACGAAAACATGTAACAGGCAGTTTTGGGCGCGAAGGTAAGTTTTAACACCACCGTTTTTGCCCTACCTTTGCGGCGTTTTATGGTAAAAATTGGAAATATCGAGTTGGGCGAGTACCCGCTGCTGCTGGCGCCCATGGAAGACGTGAGCGATCCGCCGTTCCGCAAACTGTGCAAGGAACAGGGGGCAGACATGGTGTACACCGAATTTATCAGCGCAGACGGACTGGTGCATGACGCCATCAAAAGTTTCAAAAAACTCGACATCTTCGACTACGAACGCCCCATCGGTATCCAGTACTTTGGCGGGCAGTTGGACAGCATGATCGGGGCCGCCGAAATTATCGAAAGCAAAAATCCCGACGTCATTGACATCAATTTCGGCTGCCCGGTGGCCAAAGTGGCCTGCCGGATGGCCGGCGCAGGCCTGCTGCGCGACATCCCGCAGATGCTGCGCCTGACCGAAGCCGTGGTGAAAAGCACCAAACGCCCCGTCACCATCAAAACCCGCCTGGGCTGGGACGAGGCCTCCATCAATATCGTAGAGGTGGCCGAACGCCTGCAAGACGTGGGTATTGCCGCGCTCACCATCCACGCCCGCACCCGCGTGCAGATGTACAAGGGCGAGGCCGACTGGTCGTGGATTGCCCGCGTGAAAGACAACCCCCGCATGCACATTCCGGTGTTTGGAAACGGCGACGTGGATACGCCCGAAAAAGCGCTCGACTACCGCCGCCGTTTCGGCGCCGACGGCATCATGATCGGACGCGGCAGCATCGGCTATCCCTGGATTTTCCGCGAAATCAAGCACTATTTCGCTACCGGCGAACTCCTGCCGCCGCCCGATGTGTCCGAGCGCGTGTGCGCGGCACGGCAGCACTTAGCCGACAGTATCGAGTGGAAAGGCGCCAAACTCGGCGTGCTCGAAATGCGCCGCCACTACACGCCCTACCTGCGCGACCTGCCCCACATCAAACCCTACCGCGCCCGCCTCGTGACCGAGATGGAACCGGAAGTGCTCTTCGGCCTGTTGGACGAAATCGAGGAGGTGTACGGATCAGTTTTGAGTTTTGAGTTTTGAGTTTTGAGTGTTGAGTTTTGAGTTGCTGCGCAATCGAATCAATCGAACCAATCGAATCAATCGAATCAATCGAACCAATCGAATCAATCGAATCAATGCTCCTTTCCATACTTCCCCACGAACGAAAAATCTTCGATGCGGTGGCGCAAAGCGCCCGCGAGATCGGCGTGCCCGCGTACGTCGTGGGCGGCTACGTGCGCGACCGACTGCTGGGCCGCGCCACCAAGGACATTGACATCGTGTGCGTAGGCGACGGCATCCGGCTGGCCGAAACGCTGGCCGGCAAAATGACGCCTTCGCCCAAGGTGGTGGTGTACCGGCGATTCGGTACCGCCATGCTGCGCTGCGACGGCATCGAGATCGAATTTGTCGGCGCCCGCAAGGAAAGTTACCACACCGACAGCCGCAAACCCGACGTGGAGCAAGGCACCCTCGAAGACGACCAGAACCGACGCGATTTCACCATCAACGCCCTCGCCGTCAGCCTGAACGAGCACGATTTCGGCCAGATCATTGACCCCTTCGAGGGGCTGGAGCATCTGGAGCGGAAAATCCTGCGCACCCCGCTGGAGCCGGGCAAAACCTTTTCCGACGACCCCCTGCGTATGCTTCGGGCCATCCGGTTTGCCAACCAGTTGGGGTTTTATATTGAAAAAAACACCCTCGACGGTATCCGGGAGAACAAACACCGCATCCACATTATTTCCAAAGAGCGCATCGCCACCGAACTGGAAAAAATCCTGATGACCCCCAAGCCCTCTGTCGGGTTCAACCTCCTGTTCGACACCGGTTTGCTGCAACTGATCTTGCCCGATGTGGCTGCCCTGCAGGGCGTGGAAGACCGCGACGGGCGGGCGCACAAGGATAATTTTTACCACACCCTCGAAGTGCTCGACAACCTCTGCCGCCGCAGCGACAACATCTGGCTGCGCTGGGCGGCACTCCTGCACGACATTGCCAAACCCGCCACCAAAAAATTCCACCCGAAAGTCGGCTGGACCTTCCACGGCCACGAATGGCTGGGCGCCAACATGGTACCGCGCATCTTCCGCAACCTGCGCCTGCCCCTCGATAGCAAACTGGAATATGTGCAAAAAATGGTGCGCATGCACCTGCGCCCCATCAGCCTGACCAAAGAAGAAGTGACCGACAGCGCGGTGCGCCGCCTGCTCTTCGATGCCGGCCCCGATGTGGAAGACTTGATGCTGTTGTGCGCCTCGGACATCACCACCAAAAACCCGAAGAAGATGGCCCGCTACCTCGAGGGCTACGAATACCTGAAGGAGCGCATGTCCGAAGTCAACGAAGCCGACCGCCTGCGGCTGTGGCAGCCGCCCATCACCGGCGACATCATCATGCAAACCTTCGGGATACCGCCCTCCAAAGAAGTCGGTGTGATCAAAACCGCCGTGCGCGAGGCCATGCTCGAAGGCGCCATCCCGAACGAATTCGAAGCGGGTTTTCAGCGAATGCTGGAAGAGGGGGAAAAACTGGGTCTGGCGGCGAAGAAAGAGGTGGGGGATTTTGCGGGGGTGGGGTAGACTTTCCAGGTTTCAAAAACCTGGAAAGTCTAAAAGTGTCCGGTAAAGTGGGCCATTTCACGCCGTTTCCTAAGTCAGGTTTGCAGGTAAGGTAACCTCTTAATATCTTGCTCCGCAAAACAACCGCGCTTATGGCCAAAGAAGCAGAGTACGCTACCCGAACCCGAGTTGTCCACATTCTCCGTTCGATTATCGAACGCCCCTACCATTTCACCAGACGAGCCTTGGCCGAACGCCATGGAGTTAGTCGTGATACTATCGGTGGCGATTTTCATTGCATTACCGCTGCCGGGTTCACCCTGGAGCGTGATGAAAAAGACCGCTATGCCTTCGTTTTGGACAAACCCCACCGGCAACTCAAAGACCTGCTGCATTTTTCCGAGGAAGATCAGTCGCTCCTGCATCAGGCCATTGACAACCTGCCGGACTTCACCGAGCGGCACCAAAAACTAAAGAGTAAACTCAGCGCCCTGTACGATTTCCGGCGACTCGGCCACACCTATCTGCGAAAACCTTACCTCACCAAAGTGGATTCGTTGCTACAAGCCAGGGAGGAAAAAAGACAGGTGCTTCTCGTGGATTACCGCTCCTCCAACAGCAACGCCATCGGCACCCGCCTCGTGGAGCCGTTTCATATCAGTCCCGCAGAGGACACGTTGCAGGCCCTTGATGTCGAAAAGCGTACCCTTCGGCACTTCCGCCTCTCCCGTTTTTCACGCGTGCAACTAACCGACACGCCCTGGCAATACGAAGGCCACCACAACATTCTGCCCACCGACCCTTTCCGCATCGTGAGCGCCGACCAGGTGAATGTACACCTGCGCCTTGGCGTAGGCGCGTATAATGAACTGCTCGAACGATTCCCGCTTACCAAAGCCTACATTGAAGAGTCGGAGGTGCCGGGTATGTTCGACTTCCAGTGCAAGGTGAACCGGGGATTCCTCGGGTTGAGCAACTTTATTCTCGGGTTTTTTCACCAGAAAATCGAGGTAGTGGAGCCGGAGGCGTTGAAGGAGCATTTGCGGGAGGCGGTGCGGGAGATGAATTTCTGAGCGTGCAAGACCTTCCAGGTTTTGAAAACCTGGAAGGTCTAAGTTGCACACGCGGCTGAAAAGCAGCAATTTAAAACACATTAAATTTTAATCAATGTGTTTGTTTGGTAATTATCGTGGCGGGTAAGAAGGCATATTTGTCCACGCGTGTGCCAAGACCTTCCAGGTTTTGAAAACCTGGAAGGTCTAAAATAACACCGCGAACTACTGTCATGACCGACCTGTACCAAGCCTTAAAGCCCGCTGCATTCTACCATGTTTTCAACCGGGGCAACAACCGGGAAAACATCTTTTATACCGCTGATAATCCGAACTATTTTTTGAAAAAATACGCCCAATATATGCTCCCAGTACTCGACACATATGCGTACTGCCTGCTGCCCAACCACTTTCATCTTTTGGTGCGGTTGAAAACGGCGGACGAACTGCTGACAGCAACAGCTGCGGCCGACCTTCCAGGTTTCAAAAACCTGGAAGGTCTCGTCGCACGGAGAAACGAAGTTGAAATCTGCAACTTCATTGGCAACCTCGCCAGCGACCAGTTTCGACTCCTGTTTATGAGTTATGCCAAAGCCATAAACAAGCAAGAAAAACGCATCGGAAGTCTCTTTCAAAAAAACTTCAAGCGACTTCAGGTAAACTCCATAACTCACTTGACAACCGTTGTCCGGTACATTCATGCTAATCCGCAACTACACGGACTTTGTCCTGATTTTCGGGACTGGACAGACAGTTCGTACGATGCCCTGCTCTCGGATCGTCCCTCCAAACTCGGACGCAAGGACGTGCTGGTGTGGTTCGGTGGCCGGGATGAACTGGTGCGCAGCCACCGGGAATATATTGACTGGAAGACCGCTGGACAATGGCTGATCGAAGACGACGATTGATTCGCAACAAGACCTTCCAGGTTTTAAAAACCTGGAAGGTCTGAAAACGTGCGCGAACCGATGCGGTAAAAATTTATTTCGCGCGGAACGCACAGTGCCGACTATAAATCAATGACTTGAGAACGGTATAAAATTTTTTTAGAGGCCAGGGGAGGGGTAGGGAAATAGATTCGGAGGGGGTAGGGGAATCTTTGCACCTGCAATCAATCTAGCATAAATAACTTCAACGATGAAATCTACATTTCCAAACGAGATCATTTTTCGCCGGACGTCCAATGTGTTCCTGAACACGGGCATTGTTGCCTTGTACGATTACCTTCTGGATGCCGCGCCGGAGTTTCCGGGTTTAGAAGTCCAATTTTCTCCCGACGCGCTGACGGTACGTGGGGAACAGTGGAGTGAGGTACTGGAAGAAGTGTACTATCAGATGGGCAAGGAAGTGTACGACACGGCCAACTCCAAACAGAAGGAGGACAAATTAAACGCCTACTACATTGAGGCGGAAGACCGCTTCGAGCGGTTTCCGCGCATGAACACGCTCGGTTTAACGGAACTGTTGACCAACAATGCGCAGGGGCTTACCCGGCACGAGGAGAACAAATCCAAAATCGAGACCCTTCGGAAATCACGCCCGGAACTTGCTGCTAAATTTGAGGCCTACTTTCAAGAAGCAGGACTTGACTTGGCCAGCAATGTTTATCTAAACGAGCCTTACACGAAAATTACCCGCCTTGAAAAAGCCCTGCCGGAACACTTTGCGCCCGGCCAGAACATCTGCTATCTGACTGGGGAAGGCTTGAAAAAACTGGCCGGCAACACCAGCACCTCGCCGTTTCTTTCGGGTCTCACCAATTTCAATTCTTTCCTTTCCGGCACAGACCAACGAATCAGTTGGAAGGCGATGTTCCTCTCTCGATTTGCGCCCAAATATTGCATTTACCGATATGCCAGCGGTCTTGACACGATATATTGCTACCTTTTTGAGGCCGATAATCTTGAGAACCTGCGTGATTTCATTCATCAGAACCGCAGTGTTTTCATGGATAAAGTGCAACTCCTGGAAGCCAACTACCTTACAAATTTTAACCTGCCAAATTTCAGCGCCAAGAAAGGTGAAGAACCACGCGTGGCTTCTCAAAAAGATTTTACAGAAGCGCACGAGACCCGGTTCATGCTGATTTATGCTGTTTATCGCCGGCTCCTTTTCAGTAGGAATATCGAGTCGCCTACGGAACTTGATCTCGCTGCTTTGGATGAGATATTTGGTTCGCGGAATATCCCGGTCTCGTTGGTGTCATTCAAAGCAGACCAATTTTCGGGCACCCTCCGTCCCAACTATTTCGAGCAGTTTAATCATTTCAAATTCACTGTTCGCCTTATCGCTCACCTTGAAAGGCAAGGGGTGAATTTCCAGTTCCTGCTTCAGTCATTGATTTTTCAACACCGCTCTGAACGAAGTAGCAAGAACAGTTATCGGCTCGCCCGGCAATTCCGCAATACAGTACTTGACAAGGTGATGAAAGCCCAATCCGTGCTGTCTGATTTCGAGAACTTGTTCTTTTGGTGCTACCTCTATCTAAACTCACCGGATGAAAACGACCAGAAAGAAGCCCGGTACAAGAACTTCAAAAACCTTTTTGACTTTCTCACTTTTTACGAACCAATCACTTTTAAAAAAATGGAAAAAGAAGCCTTAACCTCGCTGCAAACCCGTGCTGTCAACTTGGGCAAAAGCATTGGCATGGCCGTACTCAATTTTGAGGGCGGTGATCGGCGGAGCAATGCAAAGCAAGCCCGTGGCTACATGGTACATCTTCACAAAGCCCGCACTGCTGAGCAGTTCCGCGAGGCCATCATTCGGTTTCAAAAGAAATACAGCATTATCGTAGCCAATCAGCTGCTTGAGTCCGAAGACATGAATGATGACCAAAACTTCGTCTTCATCAAACAATTCACCGTCATGGCTGCTCTGAACATCCTGAACGGGGCCATGCAAGCCAACACTTCAAACGCTTAAACCACACCCATTTTTGATATGAAAAACGTCAACAGTATCACCATCACCTACCTCTCCAAAGTGTCATTCGCCAGCCTCAACGGGGCCGACAAAGAAGTGGACAATATCAACCCCATCAAAAAAATCACCCTTGCCAACGGTGCGGAATTACCCTACGTCTCCGCCCAAGCCCTGCGCCGTGCCATGCGTGACCGGTTGGCTGATATGGGATGGCCACTCTCTCCCATTCAGGAAGCAAGTGCCAAAAAAGGTGCACCCAAAACCCAAATCAAACCAGTCGAATTTGTAGACGACGACCTTTTCGGCTACATGGATGCTGCGCCATCCAAAGAAGAAAAAGGCCGAGGCACCAGCACCGTGCGCACTTCGCCTATCCGGGTAGAAGCCTTGGTGGCGCTTACGGATTATAAAGGTGACATGGACTACGCTACCAACTACATGGGTAAAGGCATCAAAAATGAAAAAGGCGAAGAAATCCAGCCCAACATTTTTGAAACCGAAATTCACTCCGGCATCTATCGCGGCACGATTCTGATCGAATTGAACCGCATAGGCGCGGGTCAGGGTTTTGAATCCGGCGAACTGGCCGCCGCCGAAAAGTGCAAGCGCACCCTTGCATTTCTTGATGCTTTCCGCAACCTCTGGAGCAGCGGACGGCAAACCCGCTTCCTTGCCGACATTTCACCCAAATTTTTGGCTGCGGCATCAATGAGTACTAAAAACCCGATTTTCCTGGAAGCCGTGCGCGTCAGCAAAGACGGAAACGTGGAATCAGGTGTGCTGAAAAGCGTAGTTGAAGACTATGACCGCTTCATCAACGATCATGTTTTTGCAGCACAGGAAGCCGTGTTCGGAAAAGAATCGGGCGTCACAAGCCTCAAAGAAGGCTTTGAAAAAATCGAATCATGGGTGAAAAACTACTTCGGCCAATGAACTACTGCGTCGTCGAACTCCGTGCGATGACGGCTACTTTTCGCAACCCGGAGTTCCAGAATTTTCACAAAACACTGCACTTGCCGCCGCCCACCACGTTAGTCGGGCTGGCTGGGGCAGCCTTGGGCAAAAGCCCCAAAGCAGCGCAGGAATATTTTGAGCGCGATCAGTGGCATCTGGGTATCTGGGGGACTTCGGAAGGTTACGCCAAAGACCTCTGGAAGTACCGCACGCTGGATTCCAACCCAGAGAAGGCATCCAGTATTGTGCTTCGGGAAATCCTGTTTGACAACCACTGGTTGGCCGTGTTTGGCTGTGAAAAAGAGGACAACGTCGGGGAGTTATTGGAGGCATTTCAGCGACCAGTCTTTGCGCTCACAATGGGTAGCAGCGACTCATTGGCAAAGGTAGTTTCCGTTAAAATCGTAACTGTAACCACTGAGAACAAGCAGGTTGCGCATTGTTTGGTGTCCGGCAACGTGATGGCTGACGTGCAAGAACATCTTTTTAACGGAGACGATTTCTCCATATATGCAACATCTGAGCCGATAGCATACGACTTGCCTGTACGCTTCCAGTACGAAACGGACTATGGCGTTAGGCGCGTCGTAAAACGTAAAACCCTGTCATTCATCGGAGAACCGATGACGCTGAATTTCACGGTTCCCGGGGTGCAGCACGGAGCAAATTTCATCCCTGTATTCCCATTGCATGAGGAAGAAGACATGAAAAAGGGACAAACAACCTTGGATTTTTAGTCCGATAGTTCCAGATTTTAACTACCCAAACAGAATATGATGACTACCAACATTGACCATCTGCTCGCCAAGTCAGACCCCCAAGAAACGGTCATGCAACACACCGACGAAGTGGTTAAAGCGTGGCAGGCACTTCGCGAACGCTACGCCACCGACCTCGACCTGCCAGACGAGTTTTGGCAACGAGGCTATTGGTCGGCCTTGTTCCATGATTTTGGTAAAATCTGCGGCAACTTTCAGGACATGATTTACAAAAAGCCGGGCTGGCTCAATCGCACGGTGCGGCATGAATTTTTATCGGGGATGTTCATTTTTTTCGCAAACCCGGAGGAAGTAAAACGCCACCCGCTCTGGGTTTTTGCCGTGTTTAGCCACCATAAACCGTTGACGGACTTGCTGTTCCAAGATAATCGTGACAAAACACTGGTTTTGTCGGAAGCCGATTTTGCGGCAGCAAAAACAGTTTTTTTGGAACGAAGCCGAGTGGCAGGCGTGCCGTTTCCTCTGTGGGAGAAAGATCAGTCGGGTAAAATGCCGCGTGTCCCAATGGACGGGCTGTACAAGGTTTTTTACGAAAAAATCTTGAATCTTATGCCTAAGGATTTCACTGCCGGACAGCGCACGGAGTACATTTTTCACAAAGCCATGCTGAACATCGCGGACTGGACGGCTTCGGCGCACCGTGAACTGCCAAGCGGATGGACATTTGATCCTGATTTTTTGGAGAAGAAAATCATCCAAAAACTTCAGAAAGAGAATAAGCCTGTGGAAAATTTTCAGTTTCTGAAATTTCAGCAGGACTGCCTGCGCCCCGGCTGTACGATGGCCGTTGCCCCCACCGGGAGCGGTAAAACCGAAGCTGCACTGCTATGGGCCAGCCAAAAACGGGAGTTTGAAAAAATCATTTACTTGCTGCCGACCCGCGTGACCTCTAACGCGATCTACCAACGGCTCATCCAGTATTTTGAGAAAGACAGGTGCGCGGTGGTTCACTCCTCGGCCTTGTTTTTCCAAAAGGAAATTGATGACAGGTATGCCGCAGACGACAGGGGCTACCTGTTGGACAAAACGTTCTTCAAGGATGTGAGCGTCTGCACGGTGGATCAAGTTCTGACTCAGGGCTTCAATCTCGGCTTTTGGGAAATCAAGACCTTTCACCTGTTTCGAGCCAAAGTCATCATTGACGAAATCCACCTGTACGAGCCGTACACGCTTGGACTGATTGTTTCTACTATCAGTTTTTTACGCACGGAGTTCAAGGCCGAGTTTTTCATCATGACTGCTACCATGCCGCATAAATTGCTTGCTTTGCTGCAAAAAACGCTGGACATTGGTGATGCCGGCACCGTCCGCGACCACCAATTGCTGGACAAGTCGCGTAATATTTTTGAAGTCCGGGAAACGGAATCAGACGGAATAGAAACCGAGGTAAAAAAATGGCTTTCCCAAAAAAAGAAGGTGCTGGTGGTGGTGAACACGGTAGATGAGGCCATCCGGCTTTATGAAAAATACAAGCCATACACGCCACACATCATGTGCTATCACTCCCGTTTCATTCAACTCGACCGTCAGGAAAAAGAGAAGATGATTTTGGAACGGGAAAAAACCGGTGAGTCATTTTTGTTGGTGGCAACGCAGGTTGTGGAGGTATCGCTCGACATTGATTTTGATGTGCTGTTCACGGAAAATGCTCCGATGGACGCACTTATCCAACGCGCCGGGCGAGTGAATCGGGGGCGCAAAAAGGAAGGTAGCAAGGTCATCGTGTTCAAACACCAGCCGATGGTGGAGGAATTGATTTACGCTCGTGAGGACTTTTTGACCAAAACGTTTGATTTGCTGCGTGAAAAAAACGGGCAAAAATTGACCGAACGCGAGTTGACCGAACTGGTGGACAAGGTGTACGAAAATTACAATGTGGAGGCAGATGAAAGTTACCAACTGGGCTTGAATATCTACACCGAGATTCAGAGGGGGCTTCATTTTATCAAGGACAACACCGGCTTGCAGGAATCATACACCCGCGAAGGATTAGACACAGAGAGCATCATTCCGGACAAGTTTTATGAAGCATTGCAAGGAGCCAAACAAGAAGTGAAGCACAAGTATGAAGTTTCTGTGCGAAAGCCTAAATTAAAGTGGGCAACATGGCGCAAAGACCCGGAACACGATTGGTTCAAGTACCTGGACTGCTTTTACGACAATGAAACAGGGCTGAAATTCAAAACCAAAGGCAACAAGGAGAAGTACCACGAAAGCATAACTATTTCCACCTGAATCTTCCCTAACCATGACCACCACCCTCACCATCGCCACCGTCTCCTTCCCTGAAATCCGGCTCGCCACCCGCGACGGGCACAAGTTGCGCGGCTATTTCGGCACCGTGTTTCGGGAGCACAGTCCGTTGTTGCACAACCATTTCGAAGATGGCCGCACGCGTTATGCCTTGCCGCTGGTGCAGTACAAGGTGGTGCGCGGCACGCCGATACTCGTGGGTTTGCAGGACGGCGCCCGGCTGCTGACCGAACTGTTTTTTCAAATGAAAACCTTGCAAATAGACGGGCGCAGTTATCCCGTGCAGGAGCGCGACATCGTGTTCCGGAACCAGTCTGTGGGGGTGTCCGACAGCCTCCACGACTACCGGTTCGCCACCAACTGGATGGCGCTCAACGACAGAAACTACCCCGAGTACATGGCCATGAACCCGGATGAGCGGCGCGGGTTTCTGGGGCGCATCCTCGTGGGCAACATCCTGAGTTTTTTCAAAGGCATCGGCCTTTTTCTGCCCGAGGGCGTGCGCATCATGGCCACCGTGCGCCCCGATCCGCCGCGTACCACCAACCTGAAAAACACCCGCATGATGGCTTTCGGCGGGCAGTTCACCACCAACGCCCTGCTGCCCGACCTCATCGGTCTCGGCAAAAGTGTGTCACGAGGCTTCGGTACCATCGAAACCGCAAAAAATCACTAACCAACCCTCCAACCCGAAACCTTCCAACCCTTTCAATTACCTACAAAACCTCACGGAATAGGCAAATGACCTCGGAGAGGTCGAATATTGGTAGAAAGGAGTAGGTTTTTATGTTTTTGACCTCGGAGAGGTCACACAGGATGCAAGAGAGACACCAATATTCGACCTCTCCGAGGTCGGCCACGAGCGCACAAACCGTTGATCTACCAATGTTTGACCTCTCCGAGGTCAGGTCATTCAGAGATGTTGGATTTTGTGGGTAATCGTAAGCCTTCAAACCCGAAACCTTCAAACCCGCAACCCTCCAACCACACCACCATGCAACTGCATCTGAACACTTACGGCACTTATTTGCACGTGAAAGACGCGATGTTCGACGTGCGCAAAAAGCAGGACGACGGCTCATGGTCGAGCATGCCGCTGGCGGCGCACAAGGTCAGGAGCGTGTGGATGGGCCGCGGCACGGCCCTGTCGAGCGATGCGGTACGGCTGGCCTTGCAGCACAATGTGGACATTGTGTTTCTGGAGAACGACGGCAAACCGCTGGGACGGGTCTGGCATTCCAAATTGGGCAGCACTACGCTCATCCGAAAGCGCCAGAGTGAAGCGGCCTTGGACGAGCGCGGACTGCGGCTGGTGCAGGAGTGGCTTTGCACCAAATTAGACAATCAGGCAGGATTCGTACGCGACCTGAAAAAACACCGGCCGCAGCACAGCGATTTTCTGACCGACAAAGTGGCGCGTATCGAGCAATTGCGCGCACAGATTGCCAGGGCCGCCGGGGCGAACGTGTCCGAACTCACCCCCTCCTTGCAAGGCTGGGAGGGCACCGCCGGACGCTTGTATTTTGAAACCCTGAGTTATGTGTTGCCGCAGGCGTGGCAGTTTGGCGGGCGAAGCAGCCGTCCGGCACTGGATCCGTTCAACGCATTTCTCAACTATGCCTACGGGGTGTTGTACGCCCGGGTGGAAAAAGCCCTCATGCTGGCGGGGCTTGATCCGTATTCCGGTTTTATGCACCGCGACGACTACAACCACAAAAGCCTCGTGTACGATTTTATTGAACCTTACCGGTTTTGGGCCGACAAGACGGTATTCGCCCTGTTTTCAGCCAAAAAAGTAAACCAGGGCCACACGGATGCCATCACGGGTGGATTTAGCCTGAATGCCGAGGGCAAAAAACTGCTCATGGAGGCATTCAACGAGCATCTGGAATCCGACGTGATCCGCCACCGGGGGCGCAACCGCACCCGGGCGTCCATACTCCTGCTCGACGCGCATCGGCTGGCTCAATTCCTGCTCAACGACTCGACCGACGGCGATTTGCCTGAACTTGATATTGACATCCGCGAAATGTAAGCCGCATGATCACCTGGGTACTCTACGACATCGAGAACGACCGGGCACGCAACCGTGTGGCCAAGCGATGCAAACAGGCTGGACTGTACCGGGTGCAGTACAGCGTATTCCTCGGCACGCTGGATGCGCACGAAAAGGACGTGCTTGAGTTGCAGTTGAAGGACGAGATCAACACCGAGGTTGACAAGGTGTACATTTTTCCGATGAGCAAGGCAGAGTTGAAAGACACTGTACTGCTCGGTCAGGCTTTTGATAAAAAAATGGTTACCGACGAGGTGCTTGCTTTATTTTTCTGAACTGCCATGTTTTCCATCACGCCATCGCATATTATCCAGTACCTGTACTGCCCGAGGTTCACTTTTTTTGAGTATGTACTGCGAATACCGCAGTTTGAGGAAAAAAATCACAAGGTGATGAAGGGGCGGGAGATGCACGAACTCAAGTCCGGGCAGAATGTCGAGTATTTGCGTCGCCGGATCGGGGTTACGGACAAGCGTATCAACCAGTATCTGACCAATCCCTGGTTGCGTGGCGAAGTGGATGAAGTGCTCTGGTTGCCGGACGGAACCCTGGCGCCGTTGGACTACAAATTTGCCCGCTGTGAGGGCCACTTGTACGAGACGTATCGGACTCAGTTGGCTTGTTATGCCTGGCTTATTGAATCGAACTACGGGATGCCGGTGAACAGGGGATATCTGGTTTATACCCGGAGCAATCATTTTTTGCTGGAGGTGCCGATTGGGAGAAAGGAGTTGGAGCAAGTAAAGTCGGCTGCATTGGCTATCGGGCGCATCGTGCAAAAAAATGAGTACCCCAAGGCTACAAAAGTCAGGCAACGCTGCGTACATTGTACCTACCGGAACATATGTCCGCAGTAAGCGGCATTCCGGGTGGTAATTTATTTGACAAATGACAAAAATGCTTTGTAGTATCTTGAAAAACAAGGGTGTGTGTTTTCGCAAACCATCCCGGAAAATACCGAAAACAAGTTCTTTGACAGATGGAAAATTAAAAAATGCACGGAAGGATTTTGATGTTAAATACCTGGTTTACATTTGCCTGTGCAACGAGACGGCTTAGCCAGCCATTCCACCGAGAAGAAGGATTGAAAC
>JAEUUV010000301.1 GCA_016787285.1 Saprospiraceae bacterium
TTTTCAAAATCAATCGGGTTCACCTTGTGCGGCATTGCGGAGGAACCGACCTCGCCCTGCACGGTTTTCTGGCGGAAATATTCCATCGAGACGTAGGTCCACACGTCGCGGCAAAAGTCAATCAGGATGGTGTTGATGCGGCTCAGCGCCTGGCATTGGGCCGCCAGGCAGTCGTAATGCTCGATCTGGGTGGTGTGTTGCGAACGCTCAAGGCCGAGAAACTCCCGCACAAAATCGTCGCCGAACCGGTGCCACTCGTAGTCGGGATAGGCGGCAAAGTGAGCATTGAAATTGCCCGTAGCGCCGCCGAATTTGGCGCGGTGCGGGATGCTGCGCAGTTGGTCCAGTTGGCCGTCGAGGCGATCTATAAAAACCAGAAACTCTTTGCCGAGCAGGGTAGGGGACGCCGGCTGCCCATGCGTTCGGGCAAGCATGGGCACCCGTGCCCAGTCCTGCGCCAGTTGGTTGATGTGGTCGCGCACGCGTTGCAGCAGGGGAATGTACACGTCCTGCAGGGCAAGTTTGAAAAGCAGGGGAGTGGCGGTGTTGTTCACGTCTTGCGAGGTGAGGCCGAAGTGGACAAACTCGCGCAGGTGGCCCAGTTCGAGGGCGTCGAAACGCTCCTTGAGGAAATACTCCACCGCCTTCACGTCGTGGTTGGTGGTGCGCTCGATGGTTTTAATATACTCCGCGTCGGCGGTGCTGAAGTTTTCAAAAATGGCGTTCAGTTCGTCAATTTTGGCATCCTCAAAATCGGCCAACTGCGGCAACCCGTACTGACATAAGGCAATGAAATACTGGATTTCCACAAAAACCCGGTACCGGATCAGGGCGTATTCACTGAAGTAGTCGGCCAGTTCTTTGGTCTTGTCGGCATAGCGACCGTCTATGGGAGAGATGGAAAAAAGCATAGCAATTTACGATTTACGAAGTGCGATTTACGAATTAGCGGAAGTGTCGGGTGAAAAAATCGGTGACGCGCTCGTCGGTGATCACGTCCTGCATGCGGATGGGCTGACGCAGGACAATGCCTTCCAGCGTGCGGCAACGGCTGAGGGCCACGTACAGTTGGCCGTGTTCGAAGGCGCCGCCGCCGAGGTCGAGCAGCACCCGGTCAAACGTCTTACCCTGGCTTTTGTGGATGGTTATGGCCCAGGCCAGCCGGAGCGGATACTGTCGGAAGGAGCCGACCGATTCGGTCTCGATGTCGCCCGCAGGCGAGGCCTTGTACCGCACGATTTCCCAGTTAAGTGGCGCCACGTGGATCGTGCGCTTTTTGCCGTTCGGCTCATCCACCAAAACCGTGATGCGCTCGGGCCGCAACTCCACCACACGACCGATGGTACCGTTGACAAACTGTTTTTCCGGATCGTTTTTTACAAACATGACCTGCGCGCCTTCCCGTAGTTTGAGCGCAGCGTCGGTCGGGTACAGCGCGGGGTCGAACTGCCCCTTCACCTCGGCCAGGTACACTTGTTCGCGGTCCGAAAGCCGCGCCAGTTCGTCGCGGTTGATGCGGTCGGCCGTGGCGTTGCGGGCGCAGAGGGTGATGTAGCCCTCGGTGGCGGAAAACCCGGGGGTGTAGCGTTCGTTGAGGTCGGCCAGATCGTCGTGGTCCAGTTCATTTACGCGGATAGCCTCCAGCAGGCGCAAAAAATGCCGCGACTCTTGCCGGTACACCTTGCCGAGTTCGAGCATTTCGGGGGTAAAATCCGACTCCGCAAACACCTGCGAGGAGAAAAAATAGGGCGATTCGTAGTAGTCGGAAAAATAACTTCGCTCCACAGGGTCGTTGGTCACCACCGGCGGCAACTGAAACGGGTCGCCGAACAGCACCACCTGCACACCGCCGAAGGGCGCGAGGTTTTCGCGGTTCACCTGCAGAAAGCGGTGGATGCCGTCGAGGATGTCGGCCCGCACCATGGATATTTCGTCAATGACCAGGGTTTCGAGGTTGCGGTAGATGCGCAGGAGGTCTTTGCGCGAAGTGCGCCGGGCGGCTTCCTGCGGGGTGATGATGCGCGGCGGAAACCCGAAAAACGAATGGATCGTCTGACCCTGCACGTTCAGGGCCGCCACGCCGGTGGGCGCCAGCACGGCGGTTTTGCGGCGCGTGGTGTTTTTGAACAACTGCAACAACGTGCTCTTGCCCGTGCCCGCCTTTCCGGTGACGAACATACTGCGTCCCTCCTTTTCCAGGGCATCGAGGGCGTACCGAAAATCGGGACTGAGTAGGAGCGGCGTTTTGTCCAGCATGACCGCGCGAAGATAGGGGCTGTTGGCAGTTGGCTGTTAGCCTTACTCCCCGACCAACCACCGCTTAAACTCCGCCGACCGTTCGGTGCTTACAATCGTATCCTGATCGGTACCCGGCTCCAGCACCACTTTCACCCGGCTTTTGGAGTACGGGTGCATTTCCTTGATGGCCTCTACATTGATGATGAACTGGCGGTTGATGCGAAAAAAAACGCCGGGATCAAGCATGCCCTCTAATTTGTCGAGCGGGTAATCTACCGGAAACCGCTTGCCGGTACTGCGCGAAACGAGGAACGTGATTTTGTCCTTGGTGTAGAAATAGGCTGCGTCGCTCATGTCCACAAGTTTGATGCTGTTGCTGAACCGGATCAGCATCCGGCGCAGGTAGCGGCTACCTTCCTGCTTGCGCAGCATGTCGAGCAGGGGGGCGTAGTCGGGTGCAACGGTGTTCGACAGACGCCTTGTTTTCTCCAAAGCCGCCGCCATCTCGTTGGGTTTGATCGGCTTGAGCAGGTAGTCCACGGCATTTACCTTGAACGCCCGCAGGGCGTACTCGTCGTAGGCCGTGGTAAAAATGACCGGACAGGAGACCGGGACATGGTCGAAAATCTCGAAACTGGAGCCGTCGGCCAGGTGGATGTCAAGCAGCATCAGGTCGGGTTGCGGGTTGTTTTGCAACCACAGGACGGCAGCCTCCACACTGTCGAGGCGGTCGAGCACCATGGCTTCAGGCGCCAGTTCGCCCAGCAGTTTTTCCAGCCGGCGAGCTGCGGCATTTTCGTCTTCGATGATGAGTACTTTCATGTTGTTGGTTGTTGGTCGCGGGCTGTTGGCCGTTGGCTGTTTTCGCCGCTGTTGGCGTCTACCGGCGCGCGTTGATTACTGATAATTCACAAGCCAAGCCCTGAAAGGGCTATATGTTTATAGCATGAAGATGTAGTACATTTGTGAACCCCGAAGGGGTTTTATGTTCAACTAACGTTCTGACATACAACCCCTTCAGGGTTGGCACTTGTGCTAATTGCCATCTATAAATATACAACCCCTTCGGGGTTTTTGGTTTTGTACTATCA
>JAEUUV010000128.1 GCA_016787285.1 Saprospiraceae bacterium
GGGCAAATCTGGGTGGGCACCTACTCCGAGGGCCTGTACGTGCTGGACAAAAAACGCGGTCAGACGGCACATTACCCGTACAAAACCGGCGATCCGGGCGCCATCGGCGGAAACGGCGTTGGGGATATCCTGTTCGACCGCACCGGGAGTGTCTGGCTGGGCACCACCACCAACGGACTTACCCACCTCGTGTTTGAAAACCGCTGGTTTCAAAATTTTCTTCCCGACTCCGTTTCCGAACGGCAGAACATCCTCAACTCGGTGACCACCCTGGCCGAAAGCCGCACGGGCCATATCTGGGTAGGCACCGAAAGTTCGGGCCTGATGTGCTTTGACCCGAAAACCCGAAAATTTCAGCCTGCCGAAAGCCGCTACCCGGAATTGAAATCGGGGGTGCATCCGTACATTCTGGCGCTTTGTGAAACCCGCGACGGCGTATTGTGGATCACCACAAACAGCGGCGGGACATACCGGTTCGATCCGGGAACGCGTACGCTACAGTCCTTCCGGCACAATGCGGCCGACTCCACCAGCATAGCGTTTGATTACGCCAATGCCCTGCTCGAAGACCGGACCGGGCGTGTGTGGGTGGGCACGTACCGGGGGCTTGACCGGTACAACGAACGCACCGGACACTTCGAGCATTTCCCCATGTACGATCCCGGAAACCCCGCCAACGAACAGAATAATTACATCACCAGTCTGTACGAGGACAAGTCGGGGCACATCTGGGTCGGCGCCATGTACGGCTTGTCGGTGTGGTCGCCGCAAACGGGTGCCTTTCGGCATTTTTTGCACACGGATCACCGGAAGGGGGAGTTCAAAAGCCTGGCCATGCATGCGGTGCTTCAGGATAAAACAAACGCGTTGTGGGCCGGCACGGAATACGGGCTGTACCGGCTGGTCTTTCCCGATCCGGACAATCCGTTTTCCGGAGAGCCGCTCATTCGGCGGTATCTGGAACCCGACGGCCTGCCCAGCCAGGGTGTACTGGCACTTTCTGAAGACAGCCGCGGGTACCTTTGGATCAATACGCTCCGGGGAGGCGCGGTTTTCCGAAACCCGCACCACGACAAGCGCACACCCCCGGATTTCAAAGTCTACACCTTCGAGGACGGACTTCAAAACCGGGCATTTGTCCGGAGTGCCTGCCTGAAAACCCTGTCGGGGTTTTTGTTTTTGGGCGGCCGGAACGGCTTCGATATGTTTCACCCCGACAGTATTCGCGACGACGGGTTCCGCCCCCCCGTGGTCATCACGGCTTTGGAAAAATTCGACACCGACCATCCCGATGCCGGGGCCATTTCTGAAACAGGCATCCCGGTGCGCAAGGAGGTGGTGCTTTCGTACAAAAACAACCTTTTCTCCATCGAATTTGCGGCGCTTGATTTCCGGGCTCCCGACAAAATCCGCTACGCCTACCGCCTGCTGGGCTTCAACGACTCCTGGGTACAGTTGGGCACGCAGCGCCGGGTGACGTTCACCAACCTCGACCCGGGCACCTACACCTTCGAGGTGCGGGGCACCAACAGCGACGGCGTCTGGAACGACACACCGGCTGTCCTCAAAATCGTTATCACGCCGCCCTGGTGGAAAACAACCTGGGCATATCTCGCTTATGTGCTGCTGCTCGCCGGCGGCGTATTCGGGTTTGTGCGCATGCGCGTGCGCTACTTAGAAAACCGTACCCGGGAACTGGAAAAGGCAGTTTTGCACAGCACGGCGCAAATTCTGGAACAAAAGGAAACCCTCGAAAAGCAAGCCGGCGAACTCCAGGAACTGGACCGCCTCAAGTCGAGATTTTACGCCAACATCACCCACGAACTGCGCACACCGCTTACCCTGATGCTCGGCCCGCTTAATTCCGTTTTAAAAAACTGGAAATCCGACCCGGCGCACCAGAGCCTGCTCAAAATAGCCCAGGAAAACGGCCGGAAACTGCTCAACCTGATCAGTGAAATCCTCGACCTCGGCAAACTGGACGCCGGTCGAATGACCGTGGAAACGACACCTGTGGCCGTGCAGCCGATGTTGGCGCGAATGGTCGCGCAGTTCGATTCCCATGCGCGATACCTCGGTGTTGAACTGGGCTATCGCTGCGACCTGCCGCCCGACCGAACCGTCTTGCTCGACGCCAAAAAGTTCGAAACGGTGGTGAACAACCTGCTCTCGAACGCACTCAAATTCACAGCACAGGGCGGAACCGTGCAGGTGAACCTGGAGGAAAAACCCGGCATGCTGCTGCTGTCGGTGCAGGACACCGGGCGCGGCATCCACCCCGAAGATTTGCCGCATGTCTTCGACCGGTACTTCCAGACCAAGCGTACCGATGTGCCGGTGGAAGGCGGTACGGGCATCGGCCTGGCGCTGAGCGCCGAATTAGTGCGCCTCTGCGGCGGGCGTATCCGGGTAGAGAGTACGGTCGGAGCGGGCAGTGTGTTTTGGGTAGAGTGGCCCACCCCCAACCCCGGGGGGGAGGGGGGCTTGCCCTCATTTCCCGTTGGGGATTCCGATGTTGGAAACCACGGCGATTCACTCCAAACCAATCAATCGGTATCGCGCGATGTAGCCCCCCTCCCAGCCGGGGGAGGGGTTGGGGGTGGGGTCCGAATCCTCGTCGCCGAAGATAACCCTGACCTGCAAGCCTACCTGAAACACTTGCTCGTACCGGAATACGATGTGGTGGTGGTGGCAAACGGGGAGGAAGCGCTGGCGTGGCTCGGCCCCACCCACAGCCCCTCCCCCGAGGGGGAGGGGGGCTTGCCCTCAGTTCCCGTTGGGGATTCCGGTATTGGAAACCAGGGCGATTCACTGCAACCCAATCATTTGGTATTGCGCGATGTGGCCCCCCTCGGAAGCAACCCCACCCCCATCCCCTCCCCCGAGGGGGAGGGGGGCTTGCTCTCAGTCCCCGTTGGGGATTCCGGTGTTGGAAACCAGGGCGATTCACTCCAAACAAATCATACGGTATTGCGCGATGTAACCCCCCTCGGAAGCAACCCCACCCCCATCCCCTCCCCCGAGGGGGAGGGGGGCTTGCTCTCAGTCCCCGTTGGGGATTCCGGTGTTGGAAATCAAGGCGATTTACTCCAAACCAATCATTCGGTATTGCGCGATGTAGCCCCCCTCCCCGCCGGGGGAGGGGCCGGGGTTGGGGTTGACCTCATCATTTCCGACATTATGATGCCCCGCATGGACGGATTTCAGTTGCTTGATCGGCTGAAAAACGACGACCGCTACCGCCACATTCCGGTGGTGATGCTTACGGCCCGCGCGGATATGCAGGACAAGTTGCGCGCGCTTCGA
Source organism: Saprospiraceae bacterium (assembly GCA_016787285.1). GTDB lineage: Bacteria > Bacteroidota > Bacteroidia > Chitinophagales > Saprospiraceae > M3007. The sequence goes on from JAEUUV010000128.1 coordinate 3,307, forward strand.
ACGGGAGTGGACGATTACCTGACCAAACCGTTTGACGAAGAAGAACTGCTCACGCGTGTGCGCAACCTCATCCAACGGCAACAACTTCGCGCCGCTATCGCCGACGAGGCCCCCAACTCAAAACTCGAAACTCAAAACTCGAAACTCAAAACTCCACTCCTTTCCCAGGCCGATGCCGGGTGGTTGTTGGAACTGGAAACCTGGACACGTGCCAATCTGCACCACGAATTTCTGACCGTGAGCGCCATGGCCGACCAGGCCGCTCTCAGCGAGCGGCAGTTGTTGCGGCGAATGCGCGAACTGACGGGACTTTCGCCGCAGCAGTACATTGGAGAGATGCGCCTGCAAAAAGCCCGCGAGTGGTTGGAACTCGGTACCTTTCGCACCGTTGCCGAGGCGGCGTATGCAGCCGGATTCGGGAATGCCAAGGCATTCTCCCGGGCGTACCGCGAGCGGTTCGGGCGGTTGCCGTCGTCGTATTTTTAGGTTATTGGCTCTTCTGAGCAAAATTTAATCAACGGCCATTAGCCCTCCAACGTCCGATCCTGCATCCCTTTTGTCCGATTCAGTTCCTGTACTTGTACCCACATTTGCGTTGTGAAGGTGAACCACCGGCACAGCCTCATCACTACCTTGTCTTTCAAACAAACTCATTTTTCAAATTATGAAAAAGACACTCTACCTGCTGTCCTGCGTCTTCTGCTTTTTCCTGTTCCACCAGCAATCGGCCACAGCCCAGGCCGCCCGCCTCGGCATTCAGGGTATTTTGAAAAAAGCCAACGGGAATGCCGTGGACGACGGCACGTACTCCCTGCGCTTCCGGCTGTACACACAGGCCGAAGGCGGCATGCACATTTGGGAAGAAACCCAACCCGATGTGGAAGTAGTCGGGGGCATTTATACCGCCACACTCGGCTCCGTGGCACCGCTGAATGTGCCGTTCAATACCACGTACTACCTTGGTGTAGCAGTAGGTTCCACCTCGGAAATGCTGCCCCGCATTCAACTGACCACGGCGCCGTACGCCCTGGCGCTATTGGGCAATACCAACCAGTTCCCCAGCAGCGGTCTGGTGCAGGCCGACAGTGTGCGCGTGGCAAACGGTGTGCTGGCTCGCGGCGGCGCTCCGGGCGTCGCCGGCGCCAACCGACGTGGCTACGGCTTTGCCGGCGCCGACGGCGACACCAACGGCGACTCGGGTATGTTCAGCACCGGGGAGAACAGCGTGTCCCTGTACGCCAACAACACGGAACTGCTGCGTGCTTCGGGATCAACCGTAAATATCAAAAGCAACGGAGTGGTGGACAACTCCCTGACTATTCAGGATCAGTTGCTTGTAAACGGCACGGTTAGCACCAATCTGAACATGGCCAACGAAAAAGCCATCCAGTACAATGGCCTGAGTGACTGGCGTCTGGTGCGCCGCGATGATTTCCAGGCCAACAGCAATGGCTGGTTTGGTACCACAGCGTTGGACAACAATACTTCAGCAACGATTGAACGCGTCTCGCTCGGAACGTTCAACAGCCCCCTGATCCGCCCGACGGCATCCAACGACCACTTCCTGAAAAAAGAATTTACGTTGAACGATGTAGGCCCGTATAGCTACATTCTGGTGAAATTCAAGTATTACCATACCGATAGCTGGGACGCCAATGACACCGGCATCGGCGGTTTTTGTACGACGGATACCGGCGCCAATGCCAATATCAGCTGGATGAACACCGCTTATGTGTACAGCACGCAAGGCAAAGCCCACTATATGGGGAACTCGGATTACTCGGATGGAGCCAGCTGCTACGAAATGCTCGCATATTACCCGTCCACCACGTCCACCTCTTTCCATGTGTTCTTCGGTATGCGCTCCGGCGAAGGAACCGGTAACGAGCGCTATGGCTTGGGCAACGTCGAAGTATGGGTGCGGTAAACACCGACCGGCATGCGCCCGTTTTCGGCAAGTCGCCGGCGGGCAAACTGTTTACTGTCCATTGTCTTAACCAGACCTCTCAGGTATGAAACATATACTTTTTGCACTCGCCCTGGCAGCGGGATGCTGTACCCTGACACCCGCATTATTTGCCCAAACGGTCAACTGCACCGACGGCACCGTCAGCAATGTCGAGGGCTTTTCCGGCACCGTGTTTTTTAATTACGGCAGTGTCGTCAACGCGGGAAACGCCAAAAACCGCACGACGGCTGCCGTGGGCGAGCTGTTCCTCGGCGCCAATTTTAACCAGCAGTACAACGGCCTGACCGGCTTTTACAGCCGGTTTCTGCTCCCGCCCTTAGCCCCCAATGTGACGGCGTCTCAGGGCGAACTGCTTGACCGCATCCAGTTGTCGTGGTCGCCCGAACCACTCGGGGCTTTTCCATCCGAAGGCTATAACATCTACCGCGACGGCGTATTCCTGGCCACTGTGGGGGTCAATATCCGCAACTACAACGACTTCAACGTCATCGCAGGGCGGGCCTACAACTACGAGATACGCGGCGTCAACCTGTACGGTGAGGGCATACCCGGCAAGGCCGTCGGCTTTCAGGTGCCCAACGGCACCGTCACCGGCTGGATACGCACCACCAACGGCCGACCGGTGCCCGATGCCTTTGTGGCGCTCAACCCCTTGCAGGGTTTCTCGGCCAAATTCGGCCCCATGGACGGCGCCTTCGCCCTGTCCAACACGGGCGCAGCCGACACCCTTATCCCGCTCAACAACGGCGAATGGACG
>JAEUUV010000130.1 GCA_016787285.1 Saprospiraceae bacterium
TCGGCGTCCATCGAAATGAGCAGGGGCAGGCTGTCGCAAAGCGCCTGGTAGCGGTTGGTGAGTTCGGCCTGGCGCTCGGGCGTGCCCTGAAAAAAACACAACCCGCCCACCCGGTACGTGCGGATGATGTCTTCCACCATGTGCTCGTAGTCCGGGCCTTTGTCCGAGTGCGCCCGGATCATAAACAACTGCCCGAGGCGCTGGTCGGCGTTCAGGGTGTTGAATACGGAATCTACCCACACGGCTTCGCGCGGGTCAAATTCGCGGGAGAAATCAAACTGCGGACGCACAGGATTGGCGCTCAGGGCAAACAAGGCCGCAAGCAACAGAAAGGCGGATCGGACGGGAGTGGATTTCATGGGGCAAAGGTAGGGCACGTTGTAGTTCCTGAATACTTGTAGTTCAAGTTGTCAAAACTTGCTACAAGAGAGCATTGTGCGGGGAATCTAAGATTTAGCGCCAATTTTGGCCTAAAACGGCCAGCACAGAGGAAGCCAATAGATACACCTTCGTCTGCATCCGGTCGGGGTAGGATTGATTGGGATGTGTATCAGCCTCCTTCGCGTATTTGATAGCATCCTCTATCAGGGGACAAATGACGTTCGGGTGAAACCCGCCGGGATGCAGGCGGCTACCCAACATGGTTTTTAGCGCAGCGCAGTCTTCATCATTGTCCGGCAAGGGACCTTTGTGCATATTAAGCCAGACTTCAAAACAAGGATTGCTGATGGCAATGTGCCAATTGGGAGTTTGATTGCAGGCTGCTACCAGTTCATCAATGGATTCCCGGCTCCAGGCATCCACATCCAGTACAAACCAAACGCTATCCTCCATTTGGACATCTGCGCCGCTATCGTCCAGAAATTGGTCGAGCCGGTGTAAAAAATGCTTTGGGGCGGATGCCTGTCCTTGTCGAGGCACCAATTGCACGCGAATGCGTTGGTTTTTCCGGTCAAACCAACTAAAGTAACGGTCTTCCCGCTCACCCTCGGTAACGATGAGGAATAAACGTGCGTCCCGGTGCGCTTCACCACGTTTGTAGGCCCTATTGGAGTTCCGCTTCGGCATAGGCATCCCAATTGAAATGGCGCAAATCGCCAGTAGACGGAATGGCGCCAAAACGCCCAAGCAGGTACCCTTTGCGCAAATCCAGATCGTAGCGCACATCTTTGAAATCGCTCAGCGGGGTAAAAGAAGTAGCGCCTTCCGGGCTTTTTTCAGCAAACCAAAACTCATCCTGACGCATAAATTCCTGATCAAGCAAATGCGCCTCGTGGGTAGTGAAGACCAACTGACCTTTTGTCTGCGTGTCCATGGTAAATTTGGACACCAATTCGCGCAACAAAACCGGGTGAATGGTCTGTTCGATTTCATCAATGATTATTGTACCAGGCCCCTGTATGGCCCCAAAGAAGGCAGGAACCAATTCCAAAAGCCTCCTTGTGCCATCTGATTCCTGAAAAATAGTAAATGGTATCAACTCGCCGCTTTGTCCACGGTGAAGAGGTACGATTCGCTTGACAACCGGACTGCCATTTTCGCGAAGAATCAGTATCTCTTCGTCCGATATGGCATTTCGAATAGACAATGATCCGCCTGCAGATTCGGCCTTCGCCAAATCCGATTCGATTCGCTGGAGCGCCGTCGGGTCATCTTGCCCAAAAAAATCCTTCAGGTTCTGGGTATCAATCTGGATATCGTGAATGCCCGTATGAAATGTACACATGATCTCTTTGGCAAACCGGAAGAATGCCGGGTTCGATATAAAGTCCCAAACAAGACCCAAGGGGTGAGAGTATGGAAATAAAACAATCCACGAGTTCGTGATCCAGCGGTGCACCGCTTGTACCGGCCCGATAGGCGCTTTGGATGAAGCAAGCACCTGAAGCAGGGTTTCCGTATCTTTTAGAATCTCCTGCTCGTAGAGCTGTATCCGCAATTGTTGTTCCGGAGTCTGCAAGTAGGTATCTGCGACTTTAATCTGGGTTTTTCCGGCTTGGGTATACCTGTGAAAAACTATTTCGTCCGGTTTGCCCACCTGTGTCCGATACAACCACTCCTCCGATATTGACGCGGGTAGTAAATCAAAGCCATAAAGATATGTGGCCCCTTCACAAACCATTTCTACTTCGAATGTACTTGCTTTCCCCTTCAGCGACGCGTCCAATTTGTACTGCATCCCTGCCGGGGACTGCCAGCCTCGCCGCAGCAAATCACGCATGAATGCCATCGCTTTTACCAAATTCGACTTCCCAGCGCCATTAGCCCCGTAAACCGCCGCCATTTTCAGCAACGCCAACCCTTTCACCGGCTCATACACATGGTGCTCAAGCCGCCGTGGATTGCCGGTCAGCATGTTAAACTCGGTAGAATCTTTAAAGGAAAGGAAGTTGGAAACCGTGAATCGCACGAGCATGGCATGATTTTTTCTCTTACAGAGCGCAAATATTGGCAATTTATGTGGATTTTTTTTACAAATTTTTGAATTTAAAGAGAAAATTTCTCTGAAAACAATCTCAGCCTTGGGCTTACACCAGTACAGCCGCTCAGTAATTCTCAAACCAGGCGAACGTGTCCCGAATAATCCGCTCCTTTTCCTGCTGAATAAACTGCAGATACGCCTCGGCTACCGGCGAAAGCCTTTTGGCCGACAGCCACACCAAATGCCAGTGGGTGATGACCGGCAGGCCTTTGTACGGGATAATTTCCAGGTCGTTGCTTTTCAATTCATTTTTGATGCCGATCAAGGGCATGATGGAATACCCCAGCCCGGCGATGAGCGCCTGTTTCAGCGCCTCGTTGGAGGTCAGTTCGATCTTCTTGTACGTGGGCCAGTTTTCCTTTTCCATAAACTGCTCCATGGAGTTGCGTGTGGCCGAGCCAAACTCGCGAAAAAGCAAGGGATAGCGCTCCAGCAAGGCGTGTACCGGCATCCGGGGATTGCGTTTGATGCCGGTGCTGCCTACCAGAAACAGTTTGTTCTGTAGCAATTTCACCGTGCTGAGTTTCAGGTGTTCGGGCACCACGGAAACAAGGGAAAAATCCACTTCATTTTGCTCCAGGTTCCGGACGACCTGGCTTTTGTTGGTCACGTCCATGACCAAATCAACTGCAGGGTGCAGGCGCAGAAAGTCCGACAGAAAATAGGGCATCACATACTTCCCCGTCGAGGCCGAGGATATTTTTAAACGCCCGGAAAGTTGGCCTCTGAACGCTTTGGTTTTGTAGTTGATCGCTTCCAGTTCATCCAGAATCTTCAACGCGGATTCGGCAATTTCTTGCCCAAAATCCGTCACATAAAGTTTTTTCCCCACCACCTCCGTCAAGGGAATCGGGAACTGATCCTGAAATTTTTTGAGTTGTATAGACACTGCCGGTTGTGTCAGAAACAGTTCCTGTGATGCCTTGGTAATACTTTGACAATGAACAATTTTAGTAAATATCCGCAACTGATTCAGGGTGTATTCCATAACTATCGTTTATGATTTTCATTGCAAATATAAATTATTGCTTATTGGTGAGTGGCGCACCTTTGCCCGAAAAAACAGCACAATGTTTACACCAATTCAAGACCACTTCATTCAAAGCCGTCGCACGGAACCGCATGCCTCCCGGCGGCAACCGGGTTCCCGGCTCCGGTTCAATCTCCGGTATTCGCTCCAGGGCATTGCTCTTTGTACATTGCTGATAGCCGCGCTTGTTTTATCCGCGCTGAATCAGTTCCTGTTCTTCCGGGAATTGGCTTTGTCCGGCCTGATCTTTGGCCTGACCCGGGGCATCCAGTCCACACAGGGCGCAAGGCTCCAAATCAACCGCAAGATTTCGAACGACACCGTTTCATCCAAAAAATAACACACCCATCATGCAGAAAATAACCATCGCAAAGGGCGACGGCATCGGCCCCGAAATCATGGATGCCACCCTCAAAATACTGAAAGCCGCCAACGCGCGGGTGATCTTCGAGGAGATTGAAATTGGCGAAAAAGTGTACCTCTCCGGGAATACCAGCGGCATCGGGAAAGAAGCCTGGGCCAGCATCCGCCAAAACAAGGTTTTTCTGAAGGCGCCGATCACGACGCCGCAAGGAGGCGGCTACAAAAGCCTAAACGTGACCATGCGCAAAGCCCTCGGCCTCTACGCCAACATCCGGCCATGCAAAAGTTACCACCCCTTCGTAGCTACCAAGCATCCCCACATGGACGTAGTGATTATCCGCGAAAATGAGGAGGACCTGTACGCCGGAATCGAGCACCGCCAAACCGACGAAGTGGTGCAGTGCCTAAAACTGATTTCCAGGCCCGGCTGCGAAAAAATCATTCGTTACGCTTTCGAGTATGCCCGCCTGTACAAACGCAAAAAGGTGAGTTGTTTCGTGAAAGACAACATTATGAAACACACCGACGGGCTGTTTCACCAGGTGTTCCGGGAAATTGCAGCCGAGTACCCGGACATCCAGGCCGACAACTGGATCATTGACATCGGTGCCGCCAGACTGGCCGATACGCCCGAAATATTCGAGGTGATCGTCACACCCAACCTGTACGGGGACGTGGTATCCGACATTGCGGCCCAAATATCCGGATCGGTCGGTATGGCAGGCTCGGCCAATATCGGCGAACTGTGCGCCATGTTTGAAGCCATCCACGGCTCCGCACCGGATATTGCCGGCAAGGACATCGCCAACCCTTCCGGCCTGCTCCAGTCGGCAATTATGATGCTCAACCACATCGGTCAGCAAGATGTGGCGGAGTTGATCAAAAACGCCTGGTCATGCACCATCGAGGACGGCATCCATACCGCCGATGTTTTCAAGGAAGGCACAAGCCGGCAACTCGTCGGTACCCGTGCATTTGCCGACGCCGTCATCGGCCGGCTCGGCCAGAAGCCCAAACAGATGCAGGTGGCCGAGTTCGACAAAGGCGTGCAACTCAACCTGCCGAAATATCGGCGCAAACCGGCGTCCAGCAAAGTGCTCAAAGGGGTGGATATTTTTGTGGACTGGAAGGGCGGCGACGCCAACCTGCTCGCCGCACAACTTTCCAGACTCAACAGGGATATTGCCCTCACCATGATTACCAACCGCGGCGTGAAAGTATGGCCCGAGGGTTTTGAGGAAACGTTTTGCACCGACCACTGGCGCTGCCGTTTTGAAGTAAAAAACGGCAAGCCCGCCGAAAAAAGCAGTGTACTTCAACTCCTCTCGCAGGC
>JAEUUV010000142.1 GCA_016787285.1 Saprospiraceae bacterium
AATTGGCCCGTCAGACGAACAAGTTCGTACCGACGGGCCAACTTCGCACTTCGTAAATCGTCAATCCTCTTCCTCCACCGGGGTAGGATTGCTTTTCCACATCAGATAGGCTTTGAGAAAACCCTGGAGGTCACCGTCAAGCACGGCATCGGGATTGTGGACTTTGTGGCCGCTGCGCAGGTCTTTGACCCAGCGGTCGTCGAGCACATACGAGCGGATCTGGCTGCCCCATTCAATTTTGGATTTGCCGGCCTCCACCTTGTCTTTTTCCTCCTGACGCTTGCGCACTTCGAGTTCGTAGAGGCGGCTTTTGAGCATTTGCATGGCGCGGTCGCGGTTCTGGTGCTGGCTGCGTTCGGCCTGACATTCCACCACCACACCGCTGGGCAGGTGGCGCAGGCGCACGGCCGATTCGGTCCGGTTCACGTGCTGGCCGCCGGCGCCGGATGCGCGAAACACGTCCATCTCGATGTCGTCGGGTTTGATGACGATTTCAATGCTGTCGTCTTCCACGAGCGGGTACACGAACACAGAGGAAAAGGAAGTCTGGCGTTTGCCCTGGGCATTGAACGGGCTGATGCGCACGAGGCGGTGCACGCCGTTTTCGCCCTTGAGCCAGCCGTAGGCGTAGTCGCCGCGGATTTCGATGCTGGCCGACTTGATGCCGGCGGCGTCGCCATCCTGCTCGAACAGTTCGTTGACCTTGAAACCTGCTTTTTCCGCCCACATCTTGTACATGCGCAGGAGCATGGCCGACCAGTCGCAGGCCTCCGTGCCGCCGGCGCCCGCGTTGATGGTGAGCACGGCGTTCATGGGGTCTTCCTTTTGGTTCAGCGTGCTGCGGAACTCGGCGTCGGCGAGGATTTCGGTGGTACGGGTGTACTGGGCATCCACCTCCTCCTCGGAGGCCATGCCTTCTTTCTGAAACTCGAAAAGCCCTTCAAGGTCGTCCACCTCGCGGGCAATGCGGTTGTACTCGTCTACCCAGTTTTTGCTGAGGCCGATTTTGCGCTGAATACCTTCGGCGCGTTTGGGGTCATTCCAAAAATTCGGGTCGAGGGTTTGGCTGGTCAGGTCTTCAATTTCGCGGAGCCGGTTGTCCACGTCAAAGATACCTCCTTAAGACCGCCAGTTTATCCTTCAACTCCTTGAGTTGTTCGATAGTCATAACTGGAAACGGATTGGGTTGATTGGTTTCTGGTTGGAAGGTTTCTGGTTGGATAACCCTCTAACCAGAAACCTTATAACCAGAAACCTTTTTATTGTACCTCAACAAAGAACACCAGTTCCGAATTGGGCGGAATCTGGCCGGCGGCCTGTTCGCCGTAGCCGAGTTTGGAGGGGATGAACATGAGAATTTTCCCGCCGCGGTTGAGCAGCATCACGCCTTCGTCGAAGCCCGGGATCATCTGACCCACGCCGGCAGGGTAGGGGTACATTTCGCCGCGCTGGTAAGAGTTGTCGAACATGGTACCGTTGGTGAGGCAGCCGTAGTAGTGTACTTTCACCTGATCGCCGGCCTTGATTTTGGGGCCGCTGCCCTGGTCTTCAATTTTGACTTTCAGGCCCGAACCCGTGGTCGTCAGACCGGCAAGTGTGCCGGCTGCGTAGCTCTTGACGGCTTCCTGGGTTTTGTTCTGCACTGCCAGGAATTTGGCGTCGGCTTCAGCCTGGGATTTTTCTTTTTCGGCCTTGGTGATGACGTCTACGAGTACCAGTTCGTGGCGCACTTCCTTGGCGTCTTTGAGTGCGGGCGGCACGAATTTTTGCAGGAAGGTGTCAATGGTTTCGTACACGGTGGCGCTGTCGCCTTCGCCCATGAGCAGCACGGCGTCGTAAAGGGCCGGTACACGCTTGGGCAGCGCGTCTTTGGTGAAGAGTTCGTATTCGCGCGGGCCGCCGAAACTTTTCTGGGTGCTGGTCATAAGCGAATCGCCGATCCAGACGTAGCTCTGCACGAGGACGGTTTCGCCGGGTTGCGGCTTTTGGCCGCCTTTGTTACTGTGGTTAACAAACCGGTAGCCGTGTTCGGTTTGGATGCCCTCGGAATTGCAGGCCGCAAAGAGGGCTACTGCTGCCACCAGGGCGATGAAAAGAAAGTTACGCATCATGTGTTGAAGTGAAATGTTTGCGAATGGATGGAATAAGTCGTCAGTTGTTTTTGAGCAGGGCGTCTTTGTAGAGTGGCAGGAGGTCTTTGAATTTTTGAATGGTACTTTTCAGGCTGTCGTGCGAGTAGGCGCCGGAGGCATTTTTGTGGCCGCCGCCGCTGAAGTGCGTCCGGCAGATTTCCTGCACGTCGAGGTCGCCCTTGGAGCGCAGGCTGAGTTTGACGATAGTCGGCTGGTTGTGAATCAGTGCGGCCAGGCGCACATCGCGGATCGTCAGCAGGTAATTGACGATGCCTTCAGTGTCGCCGCGCTGAATTTCGAAGTCCTCGTAGTCTTTTCGGGAGAGCCAGATGAATGCTGTCCGGAATTCGGGCAGGTACTCCATGCGGTTGGCCAAACAATGACCAAGCAGGCGCAGATTTTTTTCTTTTTGGGAGTTAAAAATTTTGTCCTGCACGTCGGTGTCGTCCATGCCGCGGTCTATGAGATCGGCCACGATTCGAAAAATCGTGCTGTTGGTAGCATGCCGAAACGAACCGGTGTCGGTCACGATGCCGGCGTACAGGCACTTGCCGACGGTGGGGTTGATCTTTTGAGCATCGCCCATGTCGGTGATGAACCGGTACACCAATTCGCAGGTGCTGCTGGCCGCAGGCTCCGAAAATATGTAGTCGGCAATTGGGTCGGGGTACAGGTGGTGGTCAATCAGGATGCGGGTTCCGGGCATGTTTTTGATGTGCTCGCCTAATTTGTCAATCCGGCTTATCGCGTTGAAATCCAGGAAGATGAACACGTTTTTTTTGTTGAGCACCTGCTTGCACTCTTCGGTATGGATGTCCCAGATCAGGATGTCTTCTGCAAGGGGGAGAAACTCAAACTCAGCCGGATATTCGGAGGGAAACAGTACATGCACGGTGTGTCCGTATTGTTCCAGATAATGTCGCATGGCCAACGCACTTCCAATAGCATCGCCGTCGGGATTGCGGTGCGAAAAGATAGCCACGTTTTGCGGGTAGTGCAGGAGTTGCTTGAGTGCGGATGGGATTTCCATAAAAAACGGCGGCAAAAGTACGCCTCCGCATCGTGTTTCGGCGGCCAACAGGATTTTATTTTTTGATAAACCCGGCTTTTCAAATGGATTGAAATAAAATCTCGCCTACATTTGCAGCCTCGAATCACTTCATTTCTTAATCACACACTCCACTTTACTGTGAGCAACAGAACATTTACTATGATTAAACCCGACGCTGTGCGCGCGGGCAACATCGGCAACATCCTCCAGATGATCAACGCAGCGGGCTTCCGCATCGTGGCTATGAAACTTACCCACATGACCAAAGAGCGCGCCGGCCAGTTTTACGAAGTACACAAAGAGCGCCCGTTTTACGGCGAGTTGTGCGATTTTATGAGCAGCGGCCCGATCGTGGCGGCAATCCTCGAAAAAAACAATGCTGTGGAAGATTTCCGCAAACTCATCGGCGCTACCAATCCGGCTAATGCCGAACCCGGTACCATCCGTAAACTGTACGCTACGAGCGTCGGCGAAAATGCCGTGCACGGCTCCGATAGCGACGAGAATGCCGCCATCGAAGGCGCGTTCCACTTCAGCGGTATGGAACTGTACTAACCCTGCAAATTGAAGCGTGTTTTGATACCGCCCTCCTTTGCGAATGCGCAGGGGAGGGTTTTTTGTTGTCGGCAGGGCTGCGCCCTGCCTTTCAGAATAGCGCCCTTTCAGGGCTAAGTTCCTGAAAACGAGAGGTAAGGTGTGTACATGCCATAGGATTTTGTTACCTGATAGGTGGCTCTTGACTGCTGCGTTCACCGACCGTTGATGGTCAGCACGATTTTTCCAAACTGCTCGCTTTGTCCCAGCCGTTCCATAGCGGCATTGCCGTCGGCAAGTGAAAAAGCGGAATCTACCACCGGCACGATTTGATATCTGGAAACAAAGTCCAGCATTTGGCTGAACTCTTCCCGGGTACCCATGGTGGAACCGAGAATACTGATTTGTTTCCAGTACAAAATTTGCGGGCTAAGGCCGTTGATCTTGCCCAGCGATCCGCCGTACACGCCGATTCGGGCGCCGGGATTGCACAAGCCGGGTAAAAACGCGAACCCGTCGCCGCCGGCAGAATCCACCACCACGTCGAATCCGCCGACGGTTGCTTTGAGGTCTTTGTCCCAACTGTCCTGCCGGTAGTTGGCTCCTCCGCCGGCGCCCAGTAGCACAGCCTGTTCGATTTTTTCATCGGAACCGGAAGTGACAAACACTTCGGCGCCGGCGGCAATGGCAAACTGCATGGCCATAAGCGCTACGCCTCCACCAATTCCGGTGATGAGTACGCGTTCGCCGGGCTGCAAGCCACAGCGGGTGAACAAAGTGCGGTAGGCGGTGAGTCCTGCAAGCGGGAGTGCGGCAGCCTGTTCCCAGTTCAGGTGCGACGGCATGGGCACAAGGTTGTCGGCGGGTACGCTGATCTGTTCGGCAAAGGTGCCGTTGTCGGGCAGGCCCAGTATTCTGAAATCTTTGCCTTGTGCAGCCGGGTTGTCGCCCCACTCAAGTGCCGGGTACAAAACCACGGCGTTGCCGGCATCGTCGGCACCGGCGCCGTCGCTACCCAAAATGACGGGTAACTGGATTTTGCTGTACTGTCCCTGGGTAATCCACCAGTCGCGGCGGTTCAGGGCAGCGGCTTTCAGGTGGACAATTCTTTTTCCAAGGTCTGCTATCGGGCTTTCAACTTCCTGATAAACAAGGGGGGATTTGAGTTCTTCTAAAACCAGCGCTTTCATGTCGGTTACAAACGCTTCAACGGCCTAAAGTGTTGAAGGCAGTTTGCCTTGCCTGATACAGGCCTGATGTTTTAGTAAGCGGCTTTTTCTGATTCTCGACTTATTTATGATACTGAACCACTGTCGAATTTAGAATAAAAAAATTGTTTTTATGATTTTTTAATACTTTTTTATTTAACAATACTCGCTTATTGCAATATTTTTGAAGTAAAAACAGGCTATTTGCAATTGTTGAAAAAATAAACTCCACTGTATCTGTACACACTTTTCACTCACATTTAAATTTTATCAATCATGAAGTACAAGCCTATTGTTCACCGATTTTACGGCACGGCTGCTGCATTGGTGCCGATCTTTCTACTTGTTTGTTCGTTCAGCGAACCGCTCAACACACCTGCATGGTGGCCGGCACCTCCTCCCGGTCAGTGTGCATGCGGTGAAGTATCCTTTGATGTGAATATTGCGCACCTGATTCCAACCAAAAAAGTCGGCAACGTACAGAACTACGAAATCAAACAGGAAACGGTACCTGTCAAGAGCAACTCGACGTCCAACACGAACACAGACAAGCCTCAAAAAATAGCCCCAAAGAATCTCGGACCGAGCAAGAAAGGTGATAAAGTAGGTATCTCGTTGTCCAACTTCAAAGCAAATTGCCCCTGCGTGAGCAATCAGGAAACAGGCGGCAACTGCAACGCCTACCCTATGCCGGAGGGCAATATTACAGCCGCCACCTTGCAAGCGTATGTGAACAAAATTGAAGCCACGCAAAAAAAGATTGCTGAACTTGAAAAGAAAATTTCCGATCAACAAGCCAAGATTGCAGAGTTAAAGAAGAAAGCCGAGCAAACCACATCCGAACAGGAAAAGAAGCGGATCGCCAGGGAAATTGAGAAACTGGAAAAAGAAATCGAAAAGAAAAAAGGGGAAATTGAAAAACTCAAGGGAAGTCTGCCGTCCGGCCCACCGTCTGTATTGGGAACCGATTTCAAACACGCGAAAACGGAAACAGACGAAAACGGAAATGTCAATCTCGGCCAGTTCGATGTGAATGCGCCGCCGTTCAAACACGAATTTGTTATTGGGTATGTCTGCTACTCTCTGGATTGCGGCAAGGCAGTCGCATGCTACAAAAAATTTGTGGTCGAGTTTTGACCGCTCCGCTCCTGGAAACCGTTTGAAACGGGTTCCAATTGGTGTGCCGCAACAGGTTGCCTGCTGCGGCACTTTTGCTTTTATCCACAAGGGTTGTTTTTAGCCCGGATTGGCGATTTTGTAAAAAAATACGAACGTTACGAACAAAAGCACGAGGTTTGCGTTCGAGTTCCTGTTTTATGCATTCGTTGAGATACACCTTTCGCCTTGTATTGTTCCTTGCGGCAAGTTGCCTCGTCCTGAACGACGTGGTGCGCTTGGTGTTTCCATTCCCACAGCAAACAGCCTTTCTCGCTTCAGCCGAACAGGAGCAGGAAGAAGAAAACACCCCGATACCCGTCCCCAACTTTCTGGAGGAAGAGGTCAAGCACCACGAGCCGCATCACTTGTTCGAGTCCCTGTTTTTCACAGACGACGATGCTAAACAGGCAAAGGGACATCTGATTCAGGACGATGATATTTCTGTGCTGGCTTTCATTACCATTTTTTCCCCCCCTCCCAACCGCGCTTAAGCGGTAGCCTTTCTCAGGCTTTGCGTTGCTCGTTGCCCTTCTGCAACGCCCTCCGCTCAAATTCCCACTTTACATCCTTCTTGCGTCTGTCGGCACACCCTTGGTGTATTCCGGCGGTGCGGTAATCATCCAAGTCACTCAACTAACATGTCGAACAACAGGTTATTGGCCAATCTGAAACAGGATTTGCCTGCTTCCATTGTAGTCTTTCTTATTGCATTACCGCTTTGCCTCGGCATCGCACTTGCCTCCGGAGCGCCGCTGTTTTCCGGCATGATCGCCGGTATCGTCGGCGGGGTCCTAATCGGTTGGCTGAGCAATTCGCACACCAGTGTCAGCGGGCCTGCTGCCGGTCTGACAGCAGTTGTCCTGGTTTCCATTCAGCAACTCGGCAGTTTTCAGGCTTTTCTGCTTGCTGTCGTTATAGCGGGCGTCCTTCAGTTTGTTTTGGGCCTCGTCCGTGCAGGCAGCATTGCCAACTTTTTCCCGTCGAGCGTCATCAAAGGCATGCTGTCGGGTATCGGGATTATCATTATTCTCAAACAAATCCCGCACGCACTTGGCTACGACAAAGATGCTGAAGGGGATATGGCGTTTTCTGAGGCAGGAGGGAGCAATACACTCACGACGCTTTGGGATACCATTACCAGTTTCATCCACCCAGGAGCCACATTCATTGCACTTGTTGCCTTGGCTATCCTGATTCTTGCCGAACGGCCCCAAATCAAAAAACTATTAGGCCCTGTACCCGGCGCTTTGATTGCCGTGCTGACAAGTGTTTTGATCAATGAGGCGTTCAAGGCTGGTGGCGGCGAATGGGCCGTCCGGGCTGAACACCTGGTGAATATTCCGGTTTCCGAAAGCCTTTCGGGCTTTTTCGGGCAGTTTATGCTTCCCGACTTTTCGCAGTGGAACAACCCTGCGGTTTTTCAAATTGCCCTCACGTTGTGTGCGGTAGCCAGCATCGAAACCCTGCTTTGCATCGAGGCTATTGACAAGGTAGACCCGTACAAACGCACGACGAACCCGAACACCGAACTGCGCGCGCAAGGCATCGGCAACCTGGTTTCGGGGCTTATCGGCGGTTTGCCCGTTACATCGGTGGTGGTGCGCAGTTCGGCCAACCTGAATGCCGGTGCGCGCACCAGGGTATCCGCTATTTTACACGGAGTATTTCTTTTTCTTTGTGTACTCGCTATACCTGCTTTGCTCAACAAAATACCGCTTGCCGCTCTCGCGGCTGTGTTGCTTCAGGTGGGTTACAAATTGGCCAAGGTGTCTATTTTCAAGGAAGCATGGGCCAGCGGCAAGTATCAGTGGTGGCCGTTTATCGCGACCGTCGTGGCCGTAGTGTTTACAGACTTGCTGACCGGCGTAGCTATCGGTCTTTGCATCAGCATTTTCTCCATTCTGCGGAGTAACATGAAAAACGCCTATTTCTTCCACGAGGAAGAGTACCGCGAAGGCGATGTCATCCGGGTTAAACTCGCCCAGGAAGTGTCCTTCCTGAACAAGGCAAGCATTAAAATGACCCTCGACCACCTGCCGGCAAATTCGGAGGTGATCATTGATGCTACCGATACCGCCTATATTGACTACGATGTACTGGAAATCATCCGGGAGTTCGGCGCTGCAAAAGCGCCGGCCAAAAATATTAAGGTTCTGCTGAACGGCTTCCATGAACGCTACGAAGTTGGAGAAGCCGATTTCGTACACTGCGAGGCCTTGCCAAGCGATGCGCCCGTCAGAAAAAGTAGCCCGAAAGAGAAAAGTACCACCCGGCACTCGTCCGTCGCAGAACCTGCCGACCCCGTTGCCAACTGACAAGAAGAATACAGCAAGAAGGTTTTATAGAAGGATGTCAAACCCGCCCGTTGCAAAATGGGCGGGTTTATTTATTAGTTTTGAGTTTTGAGTTTTGAGTTTTGAGTTTTGAGTTTTGAGTGGCCACTCAAAACCCAAAACCCAAAACTCAAAACTATAGCAGTCGGGTGCTTTGCCAGTTGGCCAGGCGCCATTTGCCGCATTTTTTCCGGTAAAGTGCCGAATACGCCAGGCGGATTTCGAATGCACTTTGGTTGAGTTTTCCGCTTACCCCGACAATTCCGTTCACCAATGCCGTGCGCCCGTACCGGCGGACGGTTGCCTGCTCGCGGTTCATTTTTTCATACACGATTCGCCCGCTTGCAATGGCTCCGAGGTGGGTGGTTTTGTTTTCTTGCAGGGCATTGGAGTGGAGGTAAAACAGGTCGTCGGTCAGAAGATCGCGCAGGGCAGCGGTGTCGCGTCGTGTCATGGCCTCAAAGCGGCGCAGTTCGGTATCGAGCACGGCGCGGTCGGATTTTGATTGCGCGGTTGCGGATAATGCCGGCGCAAGGAAGAGCAACATGTACAGGTGTTTCATGGCAAGTTTTTTTGTCACAGAGGCGAGCCTCTGTGACACCCACATTTCAGCCCCAAATAAACGCACATTCAACGGATGTGCTGCGCTACTTTTGCCCGGTTTTCAAAACAACACGACTATGTACGCCCTTCGTTTGTCCTTCACAGCAGCCCTCGCGGCATTCTTCTTTGCCTGTAAATCCGACGCTCCGAAAACTACTGCTCCGGATACCGGTACCGCCGAAAAACCCGAGTTGTTTCTATACGCAGCGAACGTGGATAATTTGCGCTTGCGCGACAAACCTAACCAGTCTTCCGGTGTGATTGTCCAGATAAAGGAAGGTGCCATGCTGGAAGGCGCCGGCAACGAATCCACCAATCAGGAAGAGATCGAACTGCGCGGTATTCCTTACCGGGCGCCATACTACCAGGTGACTGCCCTGAGCGATGAAAAGCCCTCCGGCTGGGCCTTCGGCGGTGCGCTAACCTGTGTGTATGCCGGCTCGCGCAAGGACAGCCCCGATGCCGCGCGCATC
Source organism: Saprospiraceae bacterium (assembly GCA_016787285.1). Classification (GTDB taxonomy): domain Bacteria; phylum Bacteroidota; class Bacteroidia; order Chitinophagales; family Saprospiraceae; genus M3007. Next base: position 9,493 of record JAEUUV010000142.1, read on the forward strand.
GGCGCCTTTGCCGAGTACCTCAAAACGCTTGACTCCAAGGACATCGCTGCCGGGGGAAAGGCCTGGGCTTTTGTGGAAACCGAACTTGCCGATGCTTCCCGCCCGCTCGCCGACGCCGCTTTTATCCTGCTGGAACGCTTTCTCCGGCGCATGGAAACCGAAGGCGAGTTTTACAAAATGACCGAAAAAGTGCCGTTTACCCAGGCCGACGGCCAGGATATTTATACCGACCGCTTCAACCACGACAAATATCCCGTCACGGCCCTGCTTGCGGCTAACGGTTTTCGGTTGGTTTTTGGAGAAGGTGCAATTTTCCCTGTAATGAACTGGAGCAGGTTTCAGGACTATTTCGGCCCAAGAGTCACCCAGCCGATGCAAATGTTCATCAACCAGCGCACCGCTCAGCAAAACGTCCCGATGTACGACGACGGCGGCCTGCTCATCCCGCTGGAGAAAGTGGCGGATGTGGCGGTTTTTTGGGAAAAATTCAACCGCAACAACCCCTACTTCCCGCTTGGCGACCAATGCCGGGAATCGGAGCATTGGCTGCGCATCGTGCTCACATGTGGCAGTGATAACACGCCTGTTTTTTCGGGCGAAACCGCAACCGTGGGCGCAAACTTCCGCTCTGCCTGGGAATACATCCAGCAAGCCCATCCAAACTCCGACCTTGCTAAACTGACCAAACAAATGGCCGATCTCTGCGCCGCCGAAGGCTGGAAACGTACCCAAAAAGTGCAGGATTTCCAGAATCAGGTGCTTCAGGGGCAGTGAAAAGCACCTGATTCCGGAGCAACAAATCTATGCGCAATACCGTCACAGCCCCGACGGCGAAAACCGGAAACCGAGGTACCCGACGGTGCCCATGATGGGCGCCCAAAGTTGAGAGCCGTTGAAGTACGGGCTGTTCGGATTGCTTACGGCAATTATCGCCGCGTGCTGCTGAAATGCGGTCAGGTTTTCTCCGCCAATGTAGATTTCAAAATTTTTCCAACTGCGGGTGATCTGCATGCTCCAAAGGCCGTAGGTCGGCGTGATTTCCGGGAAATCGTGGAGGTATTCGTGCGGAATGGCGGAATTGTCCGGCAGGCGCTGCGGCCCGACGATCTGAATGTTGGTGTTGAACATCCATTTTTTGTCCGGAGTGGTGTAATCCAGCGTAATCAGGCCCCGGTGTTTGGCTACGAGCGGAAGTGTGCGCAGTTCACCGTCCGAAAACATGGCCCGCACGTCGTTCCATTTATAGGCTAATTTCACATCCAGCCCCGGAACGGGGTTGTACTGCAGCGTGGCCAAGAGGCTGTTGGAAAATGATTGTCCGGCGGCGTTGTAAAAAAACACGTCGGTGGGCGATTGGTCCACATCCACCAGCACCTGGCGAGTGAAGTCGGTGCGGTAGAGGTCGAGGTTGAAATTGCCGCTACGCCCGAGGGCTTTGAAGTTTTGGGTAAAATTCACGCCGTAGTTCCAGCCGTCTTCATAGCCGAGGTCGGCGGCGAAATGGAGTGGACGATTGCTTGCCAGCAGGCTGATGTTTTCGGCCACGAGGTTGGGCGAACGGAAGCCGCGTCCGGCAGAAAGGCGTACTACGCTTTCGGTGTTGAAGTTGTACTTTGCGCTCAGGCGCGGGGTGAAAAACCAGCCGAAGCGGCTGTTCCAGTCTACCCGGCTGCCAAGTACCACCACAAGGTCCGGCATTTCCATCTCCAGGTTGGGGCGGCTGTACGTGTATTCCAGCATGGTTCCGGGCACAAATTCGGTGCGGCTCAGGTCGCTGTCATTCACCTTTTCGGCAATCCGGTCGTATTGCACCGAGGGCGCCACGGTGATCTGGTGGTCGGTGGTGCCGATGATCGTTTGGTACAGCGACTGCCAGTAGAACGACTTTTGTTCGGCGGTGTAGCGGTTGTTTCCGAACGAGGAATTCCCGCGGTGCCAGGAGGCAGCCACCATATTGCCGACTTGGTTGTAGGGTTTTCCGAACAGGCCTTCTCTGCCAACCTTGCCCCACACTTCCACCCGGTCGTTCTGCTGATCCACCGCAAAAAGGCCGGGCACACCTTCGATCGGACGCATCTGTCCGCCTTCGCGACGGTCAGTCAGGGCTTGCACGTTGACCTGCCCGCACCAGTCGCCGCTTTCATAAAATGTGCGGTAAAGGGCGTTCAATTGTCGGCGGCTGGGTGCATCGAAGAAATTGTCCCGGTTCATATCCCAGCGGTTTTCCACGAAACTGCCGTGCGCGAGCAGCCCGTGCGACAGAGGGCCTTGCCCTTTTTTGTTCAGATGCACATTCACCTCGCCGCGACCTTCGGTGGACGTAAATCCGTTGACAAACACCGGTTTGTCCAAATGCGGCTTCACGAGTTCGGCATTGATCTGGCCGGTAATGCCGGTGTAGCCGTTTTTCACAGTACTGGCGCCTTTGGCCAACTGGATGCCGTCGAGCCAGGTGCCGGGGATGTATTCAAATGCAAACGGTGTGGCGATGCCGCCCATCGTCGGGCGGTTTTCCACCATAAACTGGCCGTAGATGCCGCGTAGCCCCAGCATCTGAATTTCCTTCACGCCGGTGAGGGCGTTGGAGTAGGTGACGTCGGCGGCGCCGTTGGTCTGGAAACTTTCGGAGAGGTTGCAGCAAGGAGCCTTGCGGAGCTCGTTGCGCTGGATGCGCTCCAAGTTGCGGGTTTCGAGGGTGGAAATGCGGGTATCGAAGCCTTTTTCAGATATGGTCACCTCCTCAAGGGCCGTCACGCCGCTCACCTCGATCCAGAGGCTGTCTTCGTGCGGGAGTACCTGCACTTCGGCGGGGGTGTAGCCCACGTATTGCACGACCAATTTGGCCTCCTTGTCCTGATGCGGCAGCCAAAAACGGCCCAGTGTATCGGTGATGGCGCCCAATTGGGTGCCGTCCCAGCGGACGGTAGCGCCTACGAGAAGTTCTTCTTTTTCGTTGGTGACGATGCCGAAAATTCGTTTCGGCGCCTGGGCATTCAGGAGGAGGGGGAAGAGCAGGGAAAAAATCCAGATGATGCGTTTCATTGCTGTTATTTTTTTGATTTTCAACAAAATGGTGAAGCCGCACGGGGAGTGTCCGGTGCGGGAAGGCGGTTGAAAATTCAAAAACTAACAGCGGAAAAGTTCGTGCTGCACACAAATCATGCGGCCCGACAAGGGTGGGGGAGGAGCAGGTGGAGCCTTGTTGCTGGGAGCGGCTTGGCAAAGCGCAGGATGGTGCAGGCGGACGTATTCCGGGAGTTCTTCCATCCACAGCGGGCAGTCGAACATTTTTTCCAGCGGATGGCCAATCAAGAAGTCGGCCTTCATCTGGAAAACCTTCACGGTTTTTTTCGTACAGGCGTGGTCGTCTGCGCCTGTCAATTTCTTCTCCGTACAACAAGCCGGCGCCTCTTTTTTGCAGCAGGCATCTTTCTGGCTTTGCGCCAGATCGGCGGCGCAGGCATCATCGGCTTCCTGAAAAATGGAGTACGTGCTCTCGCCCACGCAGTAGCAATAGATTCGCGTCACGCTGATGCCGACCGTGGAGGTCAGCAGCGCGGCAATCCAGAGCCAGAGGGTGAGGGTGCGCATGTTGATGGACGAATTATGAGTTGCGAAGTACGACTTACGAGATACGACTTACGAAGTGCTTCGCGGAAAACGAGGCAAAGTTACGGGCAAAAAATATTTGGTGTTTGATTTTGTTTCACCAAGGGTTGGCACTTCGTACTTCCCACTTCGTACATCAAATCTCCTCCGGCCCTTCGCCCACCCAGTCCTGAATAAACCAGCCGTCGGCGCAGTGTTGCTTCAGGTCGTCTTCGATCCAGCCGCGCACTTCGGCCACGATTTCGCCAGGGTAGAGCAGGTGGATGTTCGGCCCGGCGTCGAGGCTGAAATACACCGGGTGCCCGGTGTCGGCGCGGTAGGCGCGTATTTTTTCGATGAGCGCCAGCGTGTCGGGGCGCAGGAGCATGTACGATGGATTGCTGCACATCATCAGGGCGTGCAGGGTAAGGGCTTCGTCTTCGGCTATTTTTCCGAAGGTTTCCAGGTCGCCCGAGCGGAGCGCGCCGATCAGGTGTGCGAGGCGCGTGCGGGCCTGGGCATAACGCGGTTCGGCGTAGGGGTTGCCTTCCATCAGTGCATGACCGGCGCGGCTGCTGACGGATTTTTCAGCCGTGCTTACCACGAGGATATCGTCGTGAAAATCCTTGAACGTCGGGTGAAGCAGGTCTTCCACCGGCACGGCGAACTGGTCGGACGAGCCGGGTACGTCAGGGCTTGTGCCCCAAACTGCGGCATGCGGGAAAATGGAACGGCAGGCGCTTCCGCTACCCAGTCGCGCAATGAACGAGGCTTTGGTGTCGAAACTGTCGGCTTCCTGCAGCGTGCCGAACAGTCGGTCTTCGAGCGAGCACAGGCAAAGTGCCAGCGCCGACATGCCCGACGCCGACGAGGCAATACCGGTGGAATGCGGAAAGGAATTGCCCGTGCGCACGGTCAGGTGCAACTGGCGCAAAAACGGAAACTGCGGTGTCAGGCTTTCGAGAAAGGCCAGCGTTTTGGCGCGAAAGGCCTCGTTTTCTTCTTCATGGAAAAAGAACTCCAGGTCAATGCGGTTGTCGGCTTCTTCCTTGAACGCGTACTCCAGCGCCGTGTCGGTGCAGGAAGCCGATAAGGTGAGACTGAGCGAAGGGTTGCGTGGCAGTTGCAGGCCGTGTTTGCCCCAGTATTTCACAATAGCCAGGTTGCTGGGGCTGCGCCAAACGACCGAATCCGGTTCGGGCGGGTTGGAGGAGTCGAGAATGAGACGGGGATTTTCGTACATGACGGCAGTTTATGAAGCTGTTAGCCAATAGCCAACAGCCGGAAATTTGGTGGTCCCGCCGGGAATCGAACCCAGATCAAAGGTTTAGGAAACCCTCATTCTATCCGTTGAACTACGGGACCTGAAAAGCGCGGCAAAAGTAGGCCATTTATTCCATTCGTCTTTCCCCGTTTCCGGCCTGCTTTCCGCGCGGCCCGAGTTCGATGACTTGTAGTTCTTTGACCGTGGCGGCATCCACGCTGAAGCGAATCAGGGTTTTCACCTGGTGCCAGCCTTCGTTGCCGCAGGCGCCGGGGTTCAGGTGCAAAAAGCCGAGTTGTTTGTCGGGTATCACTTTGAGAATGTGCGAATGCCCGCAGATGAACAGGCCGTTTCGGGGCGGGTCGGCGCGCAGGATATCGCGCACGCGCGGGTTGTAGCGCCCGGGGTAGCCGCCGATGTGGGTCATAAAAACAGGCACTTCTTCGCAGAAAAACCGCAGGTCGAGGGGCATTTCGGCCCGGATGCGGGCGCCGTCAATATTGCCGAATACACCACGCAGAGGCTTGAATGCCTGCAAGCGTTGCACTACTTCCTCGCTGCCGAAGTCGCCGGCGTGCCAGACCTCGTCGCAGTCGCGAAAATATTCGAAAATGCGTTCGTCCAGATACGAATGGGTGTCCGACAACAGGCCGATTTTTGTCATCGCTCCGGGTTTTTGAGTTGCGCGTACAGTTGTTTGAAGTTGATTTTTCCCGAGTTTTCCTTCAGGTGTTCGACCACCACAATAGCCCGGTTCAGGCGCAGGTCGGGACTTTTTACCGACCCGACGATGTACAGCAGCGTGCGCTGTTTACCTGGGGTGAGTGCGTGAAAAATCTGGTTGCCTACCTCGTCCTGATGGAGCAATTCGGCAAACTCTTCGGGCATAGGCAGGCCGTATTCGCTGTCGTCTTTGCGCAGGGCGACTCGCACCGGCGTCCCGATCATCAGACCGAGTTTGTCGCGCAGGGTTTTGTTGATGTTGATGAACCAGGCGCCGTCTCCTTTTGGCATGAGAGCGGCTTGAAATTCGACGGCTTCGTTGAGTGTACAGACGATGCGTTTGGCATCGTTCGCCACAAAAACCTGTGCTACGGTATCCGGCACGGACAAGTGGTGTCCCCAGAGGTTGGAATTGAATTTTTCCAGGACTGCCGTGAAGTGGTAGGTTCCTTCCATTTTTTTCATATCCCTGGGCTCCGCTCTGCATTCGTCTGACGAAGCACCTCCCACTCAGTCGAACAGCATATTCGGATCCAACTGATCGGGAAGCGGCCCGAAGTTGCTGATTTTCAGTTCAGCCAGTCGGTGGCCGGCCAGGGCGCGCTCTTCCAGCGTTTTCTCTTCGAGAAGCGCCGTAAGGTATCCTGCCCAGAACGCGTCGCCCGCGCCGATCGGGTCTTTGACTTCTGCGGGGCTTGCCGGGGAGAAATGGCGGCTTTTTTGATCGGCCACCCAGCAGCCGTTGGCGCCGAGGGTGTAGCAAATTTCGCCTGCGCCGAGACGCAAGAACTGATCCAGCACGGCTTCCGGCGCCGACTTTTCTTCCCCGTACAGGTTCAGGTAGTCGGAGTCGCTGATTTTAATGATGCCACCCAGGCGGCAGTATTCGCCTACAATGCGTTGGGCGTCGCGCCGGTCGGGCCATATTTTTTCGGAATAATTCACATCCATACTCAGGCGCATGCCGGCGCGGTGCGCGCGTTCGGAGGCCTGCAACAGCACCTGTCGAGCAGGCAATTTGCTCATGGCAAAACAGGTGGTATAAAATATGGAGATGTCGTCGAAACGGCCGTAGGGGAACTGGCGGATCGAAAGCAGGTGATCGGCGGTGCGGTAGATTTGTCGACCTGTTCCCGAAGCGGTACGTACGTCAAGCGAGAGCGTCGTCGGTTCTTCCACCTGCGCGAGGCAGGATACGTCCACGCCAAGCCGGGCGACGTAATTTTTCAGCACATTACCCATGTCGTCGGTACCGACAGTGGCTGCGAGCATGGCTTTTTTGCCAAGCCGGGCCATGTTCATGCTCAGGTTGGCAGGGCTGCCACCGGGCAAACGTCGGAACAAGGTGGCTTCGTCGGGCGTACGTACAAATTCAGCCGTGGTAAAGTCCACAAGCAATTCGCCCGCACAAAAAATATCAATGGTCCTTCCCATTGCGTAGACGTGTTTTTTAAGGCCAACTCGTTTAGAAATCGGCGTTTATCAGATTGAAAAGCAGTGTTTTGAAAACAAGGCAAGGGGCAGCACACCCAAAACCGGGCGCAATGATAAGACATTTTCCAAAACGAATGCTTCCGATCGGCGGGGCAAAAATTTTACCTGCGATTTATCTGGTAGTCTTGTCAGTTTATGACAGGCTGTCGGCAAAAATTTGGCGTCGTCTGAAAAAATGGCAGGGATCGCCGCTTGGCACGAAGTCTGATAAAGGAGGCTTGTCCGAATTTTATTTCGCAACGTTTTCAACAACATTTTTAACCAAAACTATAACAAGTCAGACGTATGAAACCAATCGCAGACCGTGTGATTATCAAACCCGCACCTGCCGAAGAAAAGACGAAGGGCGGCATCATCATTCCCGACACGGCCAAGGAAAAACCGCAGCGCGGCGAGGTAGTCGCCGTCGGCCCGGGTAAAGACGGCAACCTGATGACCGTTCAGGTGGGCGACATCGTGCTTTACGGCAAATATTCCGGCCAGGAAATTCATTACGAAGGTGTAGACTACCTCATCATGCGCGAGGACGATATCCTGTGCGTGGTTTAACCCCTTCCCCCTCTATCTTTTTTCTAACTCAAAACTCAAAACTCAACACTCAACACTTGAGATATGGCTGTTAAACAGATCAGTTTCGATACCGATGCCCGCGAAAAACTCAAAGAGGGCATTGACGCCCTTTCCAATGCCGTGAAAGTCACCCTTGGCCCCAAAGGCCGCAATGTTGTGATTCAGAAATCTTTCGGCGCACCCTCCGTCACCAAAGATGGTGTGACCGTTGCCAAAGAAATCGAACTTGAAGATCCGGTAGCCAATATGGGCGCCCAGATGGTGAAAGAAGTCGCCAGCAAAACAGCCGACGCTGCCGGCGACGGCACCACTACGGCTACCGTACTGGCTCAGGCGCTGGTAACTGCCGGCCTCAAAAGCGTGGCGGCAGGCTCCAACCCGATGGACCTCAAGCGCGGTATTGACAAAGCCGTGAAAGTCATCGTGGAAGACCTGAAAAAACAAACCGAACAAATCGGCGACGACTTCGGCAAAATCGAACAGGTGGCTGCCATCTCGGCCAACAACGACGAAACCATCGGCAAACTCATCGCCGACGCCATGAAGCGTGTGTCCAAAGACGGTGTAATCACGGTGGAAGAAGCCAAAGGCACCGACACCTATATGGATGAAGTGATCGGTATGCAATTCGACCGCGGCTACCTCAGCCCGTACTTCATCACCGACGCCGAGAAAATGGTGGCTGAATACGAAAACCCCTTCCTGCTGATCACCGATAAGAAGATTAGCAACATGCAAGACCTGGTGCCGGTGCTCGAAAAAACACTGCAAACGGGTCGCCCGCTGCTCATGATTGCCGAAGACGTAGAAAGCCAGGCACTGGGTGTGCTGGTAGTGAACCGCCTGCGCGCCGGCCTCAAAGTGGTAGCGGTGAAAGCCCCCGGCTTCGGCGACCGCCGCAAAGCCATGCTGGAAGACATCGCCATCCTCACCGGCGGTACGGTCATCAGCGAAGAGCAAGGCTACAAACTGGAAAATGCCGACCTGTCCATGCTCGGTTCCTGCGAGCGCGTCACCATTGACAAAGACAACACCACCGTTGTAGGCGGCAAAGGCAAAGGCGAAGCCATTCAGGCCCGCATCAACCAGATCAAGCAGCAGATCGAAGCCACTACGAGCGACTACGACCGCGAAAAACTGCAAGAACGCCTCGCCAAATTGGCAGGTGGCGTGGCAGTGCTCTACGTCGGCGCCGCTACCGAAGTGGAAATGAAAGAGAAAAAAGACCGTGTGGACGACGCCTTGCACGCTACCCGCGCTGCCATCGAAGAAGGCATCGTGGCCGGCGGCGGCGTGGCGCTCGTGCGCGCCATCGCTGCGCTCAACGGCATGAAAGGCGTGAACGAAGACGAAACCATCGGCATCAGCATCGTGCGCAAGGCGCTTGAGTCGCCTATTCGCGTGATCGCTGAAAACGCCGGCGTGGACGGTTCCATCGTGTTCCACAAAGTGGTGGACGGCAAAGGCGCCTTCGGCTACAACGCCCGCACCGACGAGTACCAGGACATGAAAAAAGCGGGCATCATTGACCCGACGAAAGTGACCCGCGTAGCGCTCGAAAATGCCGCCTCCATTTCCGGCCTCGTGCTGACCACCGAGTGCGTCATCAACGACAAACCCGAGAAGAAAGCAGCCATGAACGGCGGCGGCCACCCGGGTATGGGCGGAATGGATATGATGTAATTTTCTAGCGATGAGCTATGAGTGATGAGTGGTTTTGATTCGCTCGCACTTGAAATTCAGCATATTTTCAGGCATAAAAAATCAGGAGCCATCCCGTCATTGGGATGGCTCCTCTTTTTGTTGTGTCCGGCAGGTCGCTTTTTTGATCTCGGGCAAAACAAAAGCAAAAGGTGATGAGCGGGCGAAGATAAGCGGCTGTTTCGATACCTGCGCGCATAAAAAAAGGCGAACACCCCGACTGAGATGTGCGCCTTTTTTGCTTTGAAAGGTGCTTTGCAAATGAGTCCCGACTGTATTCGTTATCCAATGACGGCCTCCGCAACTCAAAAATCAAACCCCAAAACTCAAAACTGTAATCATTTTCCTCCTTTCGAAACCGGCTGTTCTTTGCTGCGTACTTCGCCGGTGATTTCGAGGTGGGTATCGGTTGGGGTGGTGTTGGCGGTCACGGTTACGGATTTGCTTTGGCGCGCGGGTTTGCCTTTGGTGTCGAATTCCACGCTGATTTCACCTTGTCCGCCCGGAGGAACGGGTTGCTTGGGCCAGGTAGGTACGGTGCAACCGCAGGAGCCTTTGGCGTTGGAGATTATGAGCGGCTCCGATCCGGTGTTGGTGAATTTGAACACATGTTTGACCACGGTGCCTTCATTGACGACGCCGAAATCGTACGATTCTTCCGCATACTTGATTTGGGTGGTAGGTACATTGGGCAGTTGGGTAGCGTTGGAGTTTGTGCCCGGGATATTGCCCGTGCTGAATGCGGCCTGGCGCTGGGCGACGCCGCCGTCGCTGCCCGACATCGCAGCTGCTTCGCGAATTTTGTCGCCTTCGCTACCGAGCCAGTTTTTGATTCCGCCGCCGAAGAGATTGGCAATCAGCAGCAGCGCGAGTACTGCCAGCAGTCCGATCTGGATTTGTTTACTTTTTTCCATTGCTTGTCCTGTATTTTTTTGTGAAGAGAATAATTAAAGAAAGATGTTAAAAAACGCGGCGAAGTTAAGCCTTCCGCATTGGCCTTCTTTTGCCGCATTTTTTTTTTGCAAATGATTAACAGCGCTGTTTGCCCGCCAAAACGGTACATTAGCGCCCGGTTAAAGTATGTAACGCCACTATGTCCAGTTTTTTTCGCAAGGCAATCAGTCTGTTCGTAATTCAGGAAGACGATGCAAGTTCCAAAACTGTATCGCCTGAAACCGCATCCACCCCTGCCGCGGCGCCTGCGGTGAAGCAATCGTCGCAGACCGGCGAGACTACGGCCGCAATGTCCGGCACGGATCTTGCCAAATTTGAGCAACACTTCCAGCAGTTGTTTGAGCAAACCAACCTGCCCGGCCCGGACTACTTTGAGTTCTGGAAAACGATGGACACGTTGGAAGCCCACATCCCCGACGAAACCGCCCGGATGAAAGCCGTGTACGCCTCGCTGAAAATTCAGGGGTTGAACAAACAAACCCTGGTAAATACGGCAGGTAAATACAAGGATGCAGTGCTTTTGGATAAGGCCAACTTTGAAGCCGCAGTTCAAAAGAAATCGCAGGCGGAGATAGCAGGAAGGCAGGCGGAGATCAAAAAAATCGAACAGGAGCGGGAAGAAAAAACGCAACTGATTGAAAAACTGCGCCAGGAAATTGAGGTCTCTGCAAATCGGTTGACCACGCTTCAGGAAGAAATTGCCGCCGAACAGCATAAAATTGAAAATGCCCAACGCGGATATCTGGCTGCCTGCAATGCCATGGTC
>JAEUUV010000332.1 GCA_016787285.1 Saprospiraceae bacterium
TTTTTTCTGGCGGTGGATGTGGAGCCTACGGATTTTACCATGAAGTATTTTGGCGCCGAAGCCATTTGGCAATACCTGAACACCGCCGACGGGCAATTGCCCGATCAATTGGTGCTGAAAGGCTCGAAACGCTGCGGGACCGTGGTGGGGGTGCCGTCGCAGGACATGCCCAAGCCGCCGTTTTGCCTGTCGTTCACCTCCGGCAACTGGCTGGAGCCGACCTATACTGACGGCAAAGATGCCGGGAGTAATGCCATCCGTGAAGCGTTTGGCATCTCGCAAGCCGAATGGACTGCGGCCATGCAGTCGCGGGTCAAGGGATTTTTCAAGGCGATCAACATCGAGCCGTCGGCCTGGAATGCCAAGGGCTTGAACCAGTGGTACAGCCGCTACCCGGCCAAAGAGTACCTGGCCAGCGCCCTGGGCGGACTGCCGGATACGTTGATTATCCTGGGTTGTATGCGCTGCGACGGGAAAAGCGACCAGTTCATCAACGACCTCTGACCATGAAAACCATTGACTACCTGCAAATACTCGATCTGTTGGCTGCTGGTCGGCCTCCGCTTTGTCTTGACGTGCGGGAAAAGTACCGGCAGGCCACCCTTGATGCCGGGGGCTGGAAAATTCCGTACAATGAAATCGGACGCCATGCCGAACTGCTGCTGCCGTTCCGGGACTGCCTGACCGTGGTTTGTTGTTTGCGGCCTTCGGGGAGTCAACGCACGCAAATCGCCTTTGAGGCCCTGCGAAAGTTGGGATTCACCGATGTGAGGGAATTGAAAAATGGACTGTACCTGGGCTGGATTCTGAAAGTGGATCGTAAGGTGAAACTGCCTGCTCCGGCGCAATGCGAGCGAACATGATCCCCTTGCTGTTTTTGAATCCGGGCTGGGTAAGGGAGAATCCGGTGCTCACTGTTTTGATCGCCGTGATCTTTGTTTCTTTGAGTATCGCAGTAGTAGATAAATGGAAAAATAGAAATGGATAATCGAGTCGGACAGTTGGAACAACTTGGGGTCAGGCACCGCCCTCACATAGAATGCCCCTCCATCAGATTGGCCCCTTGCTTGAAAATATACTCGCTGTTTAGCAAATAAGCGCCGGAAATAACGACCACTTCGCCGGTAGTTAAACCATGTGTGATCTCGGTAAAATCGCGATTGCTTACTCCGGTATGCACCATCCGGTTTTCAAAAGCGCCCAAAGCGTTCTGTACCCATACAACGGCGCCGTCTTTGCCCTGGAGCAAAGCGTTTGAGGGCACGGCTACCGTTTGACGGGCTTTGCTCTTCAAGGTGATCCACGCTTGCATACCCGGTTTGTACTCGCCCCTGGGGTTGGGAATTTGCACCCGCACCAAAACAATCTTTGAAGTTGTTTCGAGGTTCGGATTGATAAATTCTAGTTTCCCATGCAAGACCCGACCCGGGTAGGCCGGAAGTTCCACCAAAGCCTCTTTGGTTTGATATAAAAACGGCAAGTCGCTGACGTACAACTGCGCTTCTACCCAGAGCGTGCGCAAATCGGCGAGCCGCAGCACCGGCGAACCTTCGGCAACATAGCCCCCTTCCACTACCGGCATTTCGAGCACATAACCACTGTAAGGGCTGTAATAGGTGACGATATTCTGTATCTGGCCGGATTGTTCCAGGCTTTGAATTTGTGTCCGGTTCATACCCCAAAGAAGCAGTTTATTCCGGGCGGCGTCGGCCAGGCGGGTGAAATCGAGGTCGTTGCTCCCGTAGCGTTGACGGCTTTGCAGCGCCAGCAAATAGTCTTGTTGGGCAGCAGCCAGCGTTTCGCTGTACACCTCGAAAACGGCCTGCCCTTCGCGCACGTATTCACCCGTGTTGCGCACCAGGAGGCGTTCGATCCGGCCGACTACTTTGGCCGTCATGGTATTAATAGCAGCCTGGTTTTCCCGCAGCGTGGCAGCCAGCGTTATTTCTTCACCGACCGGACGCAGATGCACCGTGTCGGTAAGGATATTGGCCAGGCGGATTTGTTCAGCGTTAAGGTGAATGCCTGTGCCCTTTTGCTGGGAATGCGTTTCCACGGGTACCAAATCCATGTGGCAGATCGGGCAGGCCCCGGGTTCCTGTTGCATAACCTGTGGGTGCATCGAACAGGTGTAATACGTCTTGTTCTGCGCAACTCCGGTGGTATTGTTTTTTTGACAAGCGGCCAGGAGCAGAAGGGAGACTACCGCGGTCATTGTTCTTTTCTGTAAAGGGTACATAATCGTTCAATTTATTTTTACAAAACTCTCGCTGTCCATCAGGAACCGGGCGTTCTCGGCAATTTCATCCTCCGGGCCGATACCCACGATTACTTCTATCCACCCATTTGTCCGTATCCCGGTTCGTATGGCGCGTGTTCGAAATACGCCGTCTTTTTTCACAAATACGACATGATTTTTACCCAGATCGAGACTGGCGGTTTCCGGAATCCAAAGACCTGTCCGACTGCCTGCTTGCACGGTAGCCCGGAGCAGGGCGCCGGGTTTTAATTGCCCACCCGGGTTCGGCAGATAAACCCGTGCCCGAAGGTTTTTCCCGCCGGAACTGTACAACGGCTCGATATAGCCAATTTTGCTCTTGAACGGCCGTTCAAACGGCTCGACATGGATTTCAACGACCTGCCCGGTTTTCAACATCGAAATGTCGGAAGGGTAAAATTCAAGCATCGCCCAAACCGTGGCTAAACTTTGCAGACCAAAGAGCCGCTGACCGGCCTGGACGTACATGCCTTCTTTTAAAGAAAGTTCGCCGGGGCCAGCGGAAGCCGGGACGGTTTGAGCCGGTGCAGCGGTATTGTTCATGTTTTCGTTCATGCCGGGAGCAGGTGAGGCCGTATTGTTGAAAGAAACACTATTGTCGATAATTAGCCCCGAATACGGACTAAAAACGGGCAACGACAGAAGTGGCTTGCGTTCCGTTTCTATTTGCCGGATTTGCTCCCCGGTAAGGCCCAAAAGAGAAAGGCGTTTACGGGCATTTTCAATTAAAACGTTATCGGTCGGATCGTTTTCCAATAAAAAAACCAGTTCCTGTTGTGCTGTGGCAATTTCAGGACTGTAAATGTCGAGTATGCGCTGCCCTTTGCGCACGGGTTGATACGGGTAGCGCGCGTAAAGGCGCTCGATACGTCCGCCAAAGCGGGCACTGACCACGTTCAACAACCGGGGATCATACGCCAGATAACCGGGCGCGTGGAGGCGCAGCGACATCGTTCTTTGTTCCGGACGCAGAGTTTTGACAGTGCTCAACACATACTCGTAAGTAGGTTTTAGCAGCATGTTCAAGTCTCCGATGGCAGATACACCGGCCTCGGCAGAAGAAGCATGGCCGTGCATTTCCGGCGTATGCGATGAATCGGACGGGTGCGTTAACGGTTGGTTTTCTTTTTTTACCAGGTCCATTTTACAAATCGGGCAACTTCCCGGTTCATCGCGAATGATTTCAGGGTGCATGGGACAGGTATATTGCGCGGCTTGATGCCCCGAATGATCCTGGTCGTGCCGGTGTTGTCCGGCATCGGGATTCCGGCAAGCCGTGGTGAGCAATACCGGAAGCAAGGCCCACAAGAGGTATTGTTTAGCGATATTCCATCTCTTTTTCATAATTCACTTTTGATTGAAGCAATTGTTGCAGCAGGTCGAGTTGGGCCAGGCGGCTCATTTTCATTTCCAGCCAGGCATCAAGCACCATAAACAGCTCGTCGGTATTCTGTTCCCAGGCGAGCAGGGTACTCTGAAAGCGTTTGCGTTGGTTTGGGATGATGTCGTCGTCATAGCGCGCGATTTGGATTTGCAGGCTCTGCATCATCACTAATTGCTCGGAAAGGGCGCCCCGGATTTGGTTGGCCAATGCCGCTTTGTCGAGTTCGAAGGCGGTGAGCCGGTGTTCGATGCCCTCGATTTTGGCTTTGATGTCTTTGTTCGCCCAGGGTGCGATAGGCACCGTAACCATGCCCATGAGCGAAAACTGCCAGGGCTGGCCGCCAAAAGCAAACATGTGATCGAAACGCAGACCGTATTCGGGTTTGAGTTTCGAGCGCTGCCATTCCTGCTCCAGACGGGCAATACGAAAATTGGTTTCTATCGCCTGAAAATCGCTGCGGGCGGCAATACGCGAGGTGTCGGGTAATAGTGGTACAAGTGCCGCACTGCCTGGCATTAGGGTGTCGATCCCGAACGCGCTTGCCGGATCAAGTTGCATCAGCGTCGCCAGCATGGTGCGTTGTCGGCGGATTTCACCGGCGTACATCGCCTGCATCCGGTCGAGATCGGCCAGTTCGGTTTTGGCTTTGTAGATGCTGCCGAGTTTTTCCCGGTTGTACTGAAGCCGTTGTTCGGCGCTTTCGATCAGCAGGTGCAACGCCCGTTTACTTTCTTCCAAAACAGCGCTTTTTTTTTCCAGCACCAGCCAGTCGAAATAAGCCGTTTTCGCCTCCGCGAACAGCATATTGCGCATGACACCTTTTTCCGCTGCCTGCATACCCGACATGGCCGACATGTAACGCCCTTCAGCTTGCTGCATTTTCCGGTTGGGAAACATTTGCTGCACCGAAACCATGACGGCTCCCATACCCTCGCTCCAGCGCGCGGGATTGTACGCCGTCATCCATAAACCGCCGCCTACCTGCGGCGGAGGCAAGGTGACGGCGCCTTTGGCCACTACATCGAACTCTCGCCCGCGGGCGTCGGCGGCTTGCAGTGCCGGATGCAGGCGCTCGATGCGGTCGAGCACGGAGTCGAGCGGAAGCGGGTTTTGCGCGGTAACTCTTGCGGCGAAACAGAGGCAAAACGCCGCCAGAAATGGTATTTTCAAAAAAATATAGCGTTTCATTTTCAAAAAAATTGATGCGACAAGCCGGGTGCTAAGTATGCGATACGTTTATTCTTCAACCGGGATTACCTCGATTGCCCCCCTGCGTCGCAGTTCGCGCTCCCGTGTTATTTCGAACACAACCGGGGTAATCAGCAGCACGTAAATCGTCGAAGAAATAGTACCTCCGATAAGAGGCAGGGTGATGGGCAGCATAATGTCGCTACCGACGCCCGAGGCCCAGAGAATCGGAATAAGACCGAACAGCGAAACCGAAACGGTCATCAACTTGGGCCTCAGGCGTTTGGCGGCGCCCCAGATCACCCATTCGCGCAAGTCGGCGGGCGTGATCGTATCCCGCGAGTTGCCTTTTTCGGCAACCAGGCGCTGCATGGCCTCGTTGAGGTAAATGGTCATCAACATGGCCGTTTCGATAGCCATGCCAAACAGCGCAATGAATCCTACCGCCACGGCCACCGAAAGGTTTACCCCGTAAAACCAGATCATATAAACACCGCCGATGAGTGCAAAAGGCACCGTTATCATCGTAAGTGCTGCTTCTTTTGCCGACTTGTAGGTGAAATACAACACGAAAAAAATCAACACCAACACGATGGGTACGATCAATCTGAGGGTTCTGTTGGCGCGAATTTGATTTTCCCATTGTCCGCTCCATTCGATGAAATACCCTTTCGGCAATTTTTTCACCGCATCATCGAGTGTTTGCTGCGCTTCTGTGACGGTGCTGCCGAGATCGCGTTCCCGCACGTTGAACAAGACCGTGCCTCGAAGCAAGGCGTTCTCGGAATTGATCATTGGCGGGCCTTCCGAAACGCGGACGTCGGCCACGGCTTCGAGCGGAATGACGCCGTAGCGCGATGTTTGTACCTGCAAGCGGCGCAACGCGTCGAGGTTGTTGCGAAAATCCTGGGCGAAACGGGCATTGACGCTAAAGCGCTGCCGCCCTTCCACGGTGGTGGTCAGGGTCATACCGCCCAGGGCGCTTTCGACGAGCATATTCACGTCGTCCACGGCGAGGCCGTAGCGCCCGATTTCGTCCCGTTTCACGACGATGTCGATGTATTTGCCGCCGGTGATGGGTTCCACATAAAGGTCTTGCACACCGGGAATGCTTTCCAGCCGGCGCTTGAGTTGTTGCGACAGCGAAAAAATGGTGTCGAGGTTTTGTCCGTACACCTTAAGCCCCACGTCGGTGCGGATGCCCGTGGAAAGCATGTTGATGCGGTTGATGATCGGCTGCGTCCAGCCGTTCACCACACCGGGGATTTGAAGTTTGGCGTTCAACTCTGCGATGAGGTCGTTTTTCGTCAGGCCCGGCCGCCATTCCGATTTGGGTTTCAACAAAATAATGGTTTCGATCATGCTGATCGGCGAGTTGTCGGTAGCCGTGCTGGCCCGGCCTGCTTTGCCAAGTACGTGGCTGACCTCGGGCACGCCGGCGATGATCTTATCCTGTACCTGCAACAGGCGTTTGACTTCCGAATTGGACACGTCGGGCAGGGTAACGGGCATGAAAAGCAGGGAGCCTTCGTCGAGCGGCGGCATAAATTCGGAACCGAGGCGCATCATCATCGGGACGCTTACCGCCAGCGCAGCGAGCATGATTGCCAGGGTGGTTTTGCGCCATTTGAGGCACAGTTTTAACACGGGGGTGTACAGGTTTTCCAGGAACCGGGTGATCGGGTTAGCGCTTTCGGGTTTGAATTTTCCCCGGAGCAGCAGGGCTATCAGGACGGGCGTCAGGGTAATGGCCAGAAAAGCGTCCACTAACAAGATAAATGTTTTGGTCCAGGCCAGTGGTGAAAAAAGTTTCCCTTCCATTCCGCTCAGCAGGAATACCGGCAGGAAAGAAGCAACCGTTACGATGGTAGAGAAAAAAACGCCCGGCCCTACCTGCTTACAGGATTTGGCAATGATCGCAAGACGTTCCGCAAATCCAGGCTTCCCCGGCGCTTCCGAGAGGTGCCGGTAGGCGTTTTCGACCATCACGATACCGTCGTCCACTACCACCCCGATGGCCAGCGCGATGCCGGTGAGTGACATGATGTTGGAAGAAATACCAAAGGCTTCCAGCAAAATAAAGCCGATAGCCACTGAAATCGGCAACTGGATCAGGATAACCAAGGCGCTTCGCCAATGAAACAGGAAGATCAATACGATCAACGACACGGCGATCATTTCTTCGATAAGCGTTCCTTTGACCGAGCCTACGGCAGCCTGGATCAATTCGCTCCGGTCGTAACTCACCTGAAATTTCACGCCTGCCGGCAATCCTTTCTCCACTTCCGTCATTTTCCGTTTCACCGCTTCGATGACGTTGTTGGCATTTTCGCCGTAGCGCATGACGACAATACCGCCTACCACCTCGCCCGTTCCGTCCATGTCGAAGATGCCGAGCCGCCCCTCGCCGCCCATTTGAACAGTAGCCACATCTTTCACTCGTATCGGTACAGAACCGTAATTGCCGACGGGAATGTTTTCGATATCCGATGTTTTTTGAATGTAGCCCAACCCTCTCACGATATAGGCCATGTCGGACATCTCAAACTTGCGTCCGCCCACGTCGTTGTTGTTCCGTCGGATAGCATTGAGTACGTCCATCAGCGGGACGTTGAAATAGTTCAGTTTATAGGGATCAATGGTCACCTGGTATTGCTTGACAAAGCCGCCGAAGGAAGCCACTTCACTAACGCCCGGTACGGTTTGCAAGGCAAATTTGACGTACCAATCCTGCAAGGCGCGTTGTTCGCCCAGGTCCATGCCCGGCGCATCGAGATGATACCAGAAAATATGCCCCACGCCGGTGCCGTCGGGGCCAAGAGTCGGTACGGCGCCGGACGGCAACTGCCGCTGGGCGTAGTTGAGCCGTTCGAGTACCCGTGTACGCGCCCAGTAGATGTCGGTCTTATCCTCGAAAATGACATAGACGAAGGACATGCCGAACATAGAGGCGCCCCGGATATTTTTAACCTGCGGAATGCCTTGCAAGTTGGAGACAAGCGGATAGGTGACCTGGTCTTCGATCAGTTGGGGGCTGCGACCCATCCATTCCGTGAAGACTATGACCTGGTTCTCCGACAGATCGGGGATAGCGTCGATCGGGTTGTTTCGCACCGAGTAAATACCCCAGGCAAACAAACCGAGGGCTGCGGCAAGCACGAACAGCCGATTTTTTAAAGAATTGGTTATCAGAAAATTGATCATAATGCCAGCCGTTTTCGGTTCGAACTTTGGTTGAAGCATTTTACCCGGTCTTGGCGAGCTACCCTTAGAGATAGCCCGCCAAGACACCGCGGTAGTCAGTTCCCAAGGTTAATTTTGACCCTGCATATCGCACGATTTCGCCGTGCCTGGCGCGCCGGAACGATCATATTGGCAGCAGCCGTGCAGGGCGTTGTAGGCCGTGTCCGGGGCTTTATACCCCACATTGTCGTAGCCCGATTGGGCGACGGCCTTTTGAATCGCGTCGGCGGTAGTTTTAGCCGGGTCGAACGTCACGGTGAGCAAGCCTTTATCCACATCCCAAACGGCCGACGTAGCGCTCGCCTGGGCGGCGGCTTTTTCAATCGTGCGTTTGCACATCCCGCAGTTGCCGAGGACTTGAAACGATTCGGTTTGAAAGGCCGGGGCAACTGCGACGGCCTGCTTTTTCTTCATCCCCTCGGTTTGTGCGCCGACGATATTGATGGAAAGCAAACCTAAAAATAGAGCAGAAAACAAAAATTTGAGCGAACTCATCTCGGTTAAATTTTTATAGGTGAAGAATAGAATTTACAGAACTTCGACAATGATTTTCATTAAAATGGGTCAATGCTTGTGCCCTTCTTCGCCATGATCTGCCGGCTTGTCGGTTCGGACAAGGTCCATCCCGCACTTGGAACATTTATCACCGGCTTTGCCTGTGATTTCGGGATGCATCGGGCAAGCATACGTGGCATCGGCATCCACTTTAACAGGTTCTAAGTCCATACCGCATTTAGAGCAGGTGTCGCCTGCTTTACCGGTGATTTCCGGGTGCATTGGGCAGGCGTATGCGGCATTTTGATCGGTATTGGCTGCTTTGGGCGTGTTTTTACAAGCGACGAATACACCGAGCAACCCTGCGAGTGCCAAACCCGCAATGAGCAAGTTTTTCATACAAAGAGATTTTAAGCATTGTGAACTGGAAGAAAAGCCTAAAACCCGTTCGGAAAAGGTTTATAGCCATCCGAAACGGTTTTACGCGTGATAATAAAGGTCTGAAATGGGCACACGTCGGGCTGACGCGGCATTAAACGCCGATCTTAGGCGGCTGCCAAATGGGGAGAAATACGGCTTCGGGCAGGTGATCGATGAAATAAAACGCGGCTTTACGCACCGAAGCCAATAGGTTGGGTAATTGAAAATTGTCTCCCAAAGGGAGAGCGAAAGAAGCGCCGGAAGAAGCGATCAGACCGCATCCGGGGCAATGGCAGCCACCGTGTTCATGGTCGCATGGGCAATCTCCGCCGGAATGCCGGTGTTCGCCGCATGGGGCGCTGTCGGAAATATGGAAAGCGCGCGCTTTGTCCGTTTTTTGGCAGCAGGACTTTCTTTCTTTCACGTCCCCTGACTTTGTCGTACCTCCGGCGTGTTCGCTACCGCAAGCCCACACGTTATTTGTGGGCGCCGTGACAAGCACACCGAGGAGGAAAAACAAAATATGGACGCTACTAAGTCTCATTTTTAACTAAAACAAGTATATTATCGAAGTGTTTGTGACAAAAACGCTACTTCAAACTTCGTCGCAACAACTGCGCATTCAACGCCACCACGATGGTACTGACCGACATCAGTACCGCGCCGAAAGCCGGCGAGATCATCAGATGCGGGTAAAAAATACCGGCAGCCACCGGGATGGCAACCAGGTTATATGCCGTGGCCCAAAACAGGTTTTGCACCATTTTCCGGTACGTCGCTTTCCCGAAACGTACCAGGCGCAGAATGTCTTGCGGGTCGCTGTTCACCAGGATAATATCGGCGGTTTCGGCAGCAACGTCGGTGCCGGAACCCACGGCAATGCCCACATCGGCCCGGGCCAGCGCCGGAGCGTCGTTCACGCCGTCGCCGGTCATGGCCACGAACTCGCCCTGCTTTTGCAACCTTTCCACGATTTCCACTTTTTGATGGGGCAGCACCTCGGCATAAACGTCGTTCAGGCCCAACTGCCGCTTGACACTTTCCGCCACCTGCTTGTTGTCACCCGTAGCCATCACGACTTTGACGCCGTCTTCGTGAAATGCGTCAACGGCCGCGGCGGATGTTTTGCGTAGACGGTCGGCCAGGGCTATGAATCCGGCCAACCGGTCCTCTACCAGCACGAACACGACCGTTTCGGCGGCATCGCTCCTGGCATTTTCGGGCAATGCAATGTTATTGTCTTTCAGGTAATTGGGACTGACTACGAGCACCTCTTTGCCGGCAATTTTGCCGCGAATTCCCCGCGCGGTAAGCGATTGAAAATCGCGGACTTCGAGCAAGGCCAACCCTTGCGATTTGGCATGTTTCACAATACCCCCGGCAATCGGGTGTTCCGAGTTTTGTTCCAGCGAAGCGGCCAGTTGCAGAATGTCTTGTTCGCCGTAAGCAGCGGAGTGCGTGGAAATGCGCGTCACCCCGAATGCGCCTTCGGTCAGGGTGCCTGTTTTATCGAAGATGATGGCCGTAATTTTGCGGGCGTTTTCAAAAGCCGTGCGGTTGCGGATCAACAAGCCGTGTTGTGCCGAAAGCGCCGTGGAAATGGCTACCACCAAGGGAATGGCCAATCCCAGCGCGTGCGGACAGGCGATTACCATAACCGTCACCATGCGTTCGAGGGCGAAGGCCATCGGTTGGCCGGCCCAGAGCCAGTACGCCAGCGTGAGCACTCCGGCGGCAATGGCCAGATAAGTCAGCCAGCGCGCGGCGCGGTCGGCCAGGTTTTGTGTTTGTGATTTGCCGGCCTGGGCTTCCCGAACCAGACGCACCACTTTTTGCAGGTAGCTGTCCTGCCCGGCGCCGGTCACTTTCATTTTCAATGCACCGCTACCGTTTAATGATCCGGCGATGACTTTAGCGCCAGCTTCTTTCACTACCGGCTGCGATTCGCCGGTGAGCATGGATTCGTTCACAAAACCCGAACCGTCTGTCACGACACCGTCAGCCGGTATCTTTTCATTGGCTTTCACCAGTACCACGTCGTCAGGTTTCAGGTGTTGAACCGGGTGATCCTGCACCGAGCCGTCGGGCTGAACTACGTGTGCCTCGGCGGGCATCAGGCTCACCAGCATTTCCAGCGCCCGTGAAGCGCCCGACACGGTTTTCATTTCGATCCAGTGGCCGAGCAACATGACGACGATCAGTGTGGCGAGTTCCCAGTAAAAATCCATGCCCGGCAGTCCGAACGTGACGGCCACACTGTACACAAATGCCACCGTGGTCGCCATCGCGATGAGCGTCATCATACCAGGGTTGCGGTGCCGCAATTCCGCCGCTGCGCCCGCCAGAAAAGGCTGGTTGCCATAAGCAAACAACACGGACGACAGGCCGAACAGTGCCCACTTTCGCCCCGCAAAATCCAGGTGGAACCCGAGTATATGTTGCACCATATCGGACAGCAGTAGAATCGGGATGGTCAACGCAAGCGACAACCAGAACTTCTGCCGAAACCCATGCACGGAATGGCCGGCATGTTTGTCGTGTCCCCCATGCGCATTTCCGTGCATGGAATGATCGTGCTGATAGCGCTTCTGCACGGGTTTAGGCGTCAGTTTTTGCGGTGCCGCGGCATGATGATAGTGATGCTGTTCCATGGTATTCGACGTAGTGTAGTGCGATCAAAGTGCTAAAAAGGTTGCGTGGCGGTCTGAAAAGTAACACGACAAACAGAAGCCATTATCGCAACGGGCTTCCCGAGCCGTTTTTCATAGCGGGATTGCCTTTGTACGATGCAAAGTTCGGGGCGATGCCCGGGGCGGGCATTATGAAATTTTGGAAAGGATTTACGAAATTACAGGCACTACGCCAACGTCACGGTTGAACCACTACCTTCCGAAAGAAAAACCGCGTCTTTGTCTCGATCCTCAAAAAATATACGCTTGCCGGAACGTCCGCAAGTGCCAATCGGATTTGCCCGGCATAATCCGGGGTAAACTCATTCTGCCATCGGCGCAAGATTTTTCCGGAGCCGTCCGACAATACGATGGATCGAATGTTTTCTCCTTTTGGCAATACACCTTGCAGGAATATCTCGTGATTCGCCGGGTTGGGGAATACCGTAAAAACAGGGTCTGTAGGAACATTGTCTACCGATACTGATGGTGCCTGTCCGGGCAGAATCCGCACCATGCGGGCTTCCGACGGTATATCGTCCACCATTGCCCACAGCAAGTACCAACCGGGCAGCGCTTTCAGCGAATCGTCGGGGATTTCTGCGTCGACAGCCTGGTTTTCAACAGAAAAATTCAAATCGAGAAAACGGTTTTCCCCGCAGTTCATCATGTGGGTAACAGCCTGTGTGCTTTGCAAAACCACCGAAGTGGGTGCGTTGGTGCGCGCCACGTCGAAATGTATCGTCTCGCCGCGCCGATAATCGGTTTTTTCCAGGTTCAGGATTTGCGGACGCACGCCCCGGAACAGGTACGGCGGCTCGTAAGCGTCAATGATGCTCAAAGGCGGCTCGTTGCCGGGCGCGCCTTCCCCGCCGACCACTATAATTCGGCCATCGGGTACCAGAATTGCCAAAGCGTGGTATTCCCGTTTGCGGGGCATCGGTGCAAGCCGCCGCCAGGTATCGGCGTATGGATCGTATTGATCGGTCAAGTCCATGTAGCCCCATTGGTTCATGGGCGCAGGGTGGGCGGGGTCTTCTTTGGCCCCGGCGAGTACGAGGATACGGCGGTCTGGAGTCAGCACCGTTTCGGAGCGGGAGCGGAGCGGCGCAAAGTGTGCACGCAACGACCAGGTGTTGGCGACCGGGTCGTAGCGTTCGACCAGTTTTCCGCCGCTGCCCGCCGGGAACGGCTTAAAACCTATGGCAATGACATCACCTTCCGGCAAATGCACCAGTTCGTGATCCACGTGGTCGCCGTTGGGCATCCGGTTGCCTTGCACGAAATCGGCGGCCAAGTCCCATTCTTCGGTCACCGGGTCGAACAGTTGTGGCGGGCGGAACGTCATCAGGGCTTTGCCGCTGTACAGCGTCAGGATGGGCGATTGCTCCATGCCGATGGCTACCGTGTCGGCCCATTCGGTCGTACCGGCGATAGGGTCGTAGAGTTCGGAGGTTTTCACCCGAATGGGGTTGTTCAGCCCGCCTCCGCCTACAATGAGCAGCCGCCCGTCGGCGAGTTGCGTCATGGAAGGGTACCAGCGGTAATCAAGCATGAGCGGCAAAGACTGCCAGGTTTGCGCGGCGAGGTCGAACTGTTTGATTTTCCGCGTACCGGGGCCGTAAATTTCCTGGTCCGTGCCGCCCGCCATGATGACCTTGTTGTTCCAGAGCAGTTTGGAGGCAGCGCAACCCTGCACCTGTATATCGCCCGTAATGGCAAGCGTATCGTCGAGCGCGGGGTCGAACACGAACGGGTCTTTGGTATTATGGCAGTAGTAAATACTGCCGTCAGGCAGCAAAACGCCGAGGTCGGTTCCGCCGAGCGGTTCGGGCGAGTTCATGATGGTCGTCCACTGGCCGGGGTGGGTTTCGGGTTCCAGTTGCGCATCATGAATGACCGTGCCGACGATGCCCGTTGTGGCGTTTTGGAAAAGTTCGAAGCCGCGTGCAGCCACGTTGAAAAAGAAATAATACGGGTCGAGGTTTTCAAAACGATAGACCCCGCCGGCATCGGTACGAGCCTCCCGGAACATGGAGGTGTCGTTGAGAAAAATGGTCACGCGGGCATTGGCCACGGGCGCGCCGTTGGGGGCGGTGACTGTGCCGGTGAGGGTTTGAGCGGAAAGATAGCCACAAACCAGTACAAAAAAAGCGATAAACAGGATGGGGGTGTGACGCATGGAGGTGGATTTAAAATTATTTGCGACGGTGATTTTTGCCCGGTTTTTATCCTTGTGTTCCGGTATCGGATTCCCTTATTTTTTTACAAAGGTACGTCCGGCGATTACCCTTCCGTTTTCATCCCTGATTTTCAGGAAGTATATTCCGGTAGCCAGGCGTTGTACCGGAATACGCTGTTCGGGCGAAATATCTTGCCGTAACACCGAACTGCCGTTTTCCGAAAGAATTTCCACTTCTATTTTGCCCTTTGGTGGCGACGCATGGAATCGTAGGATCAGAAAATCTATGACCGGGTTCGGCAGAATTTGGACAGATTTGCCCACTTCTGCTTCCGAGGTGGCACTGTGATGTTGAATATAAACAGCCGCAGCGTTTTGATGCCATAAAACCTCGTTCACAGGAGCATAATAATTGATCCGGATGCTATCTTCTCCATTGATGATTGGTAGGAGTATGATGCCGATGCTTTCGCCAAACGATAAGTCAAGCGTATCGGCAGATACAGCCGGTATTTGCGGAACACCATTGCGTACGACCACTGTAGCCGACAGTATTTCGGGGAAAATGACTTCCCGGCGCCCGGCGCCGAAATGGGTTAGCGTTAGATAAACCGGCAATTGGTCGAGCGCTGTAAAGATCGCAACGTTACCATCATAATCGCCCAATGCATCGCCGTACTGACCGTTGATAACAAAATAATCCGGAGAAAATGGGGGCAGGTTCCCTTGTTGCGGCGGATTCAGGCGCCATTCCTTATCAATTTCACCCAAGAGCCAATGATAATCCTTGAAATATTGGGGGCCTCCTGTGTAGGCTCTTTTCGCTCCGCCGGCGGCCAAGACGGTACACAGGCCTGCCATACCCATTTGCCCGTGTACCGGGTTTTGTAATCCGCAGTGATAAAAATAGTCGCCTGTTGTACTCGCCCGGAACGCAAAAACGGATGTATTGCCAGGTTGAATGATCTGTGGATTTACCGGCTCACCGTTATTGGAGGTGTCGCTTCCGAATCCGTGCAAATGAAAGGTGTGCGCCATACTGCCGGCGTTGTATACACTAATTCGAACGCTGTCGCCTTCTGCAACCACAAGTCTCGGGCCTGGGTATGCTACCGGGCTGCCACCGGGTATCTGAAACCCCCAAACGGGCAAATTTGCTCCGTCGGGCATTTTCACCGTGCCGTCTTCGGAAGCCATCAGTTGAAAGGTTTTCAGTGGTTGCGCCGGCAGATTTGCCGATAAAATTAATGCAATCCAAATGTACCAGTTTTTCATCGACGTTACTTTTTAATGGTAGCGAACATGCGTTCGTTTTGCCCCTGTGTAAACTTGTTTTTGCCGTCCGCGCGGAAAATCTGCCTGTTGCCGAAGTTCAATCAATTGCCGGTATTTCTCTTCACGGGTCATCTTACGATTGAATTATGCTTTCTGAGCCGAAAGTATCTCCAAGGTTCCGAAAACAGTCTGAAACCGTTCGTGCCGCATTACATCCCTGAATCCGGCCGCCGCGATCATATTGGGTACCAACCCTTGCAGATTGGCAGTAGTGGTTTCGAACCCATCGAGCCACTGTACGAGGTAAAAAAGGAGCCGTTGTGATCGATTGGTCGGAAGGCCCCAATCCGCGATGACGAGTCTGCCTCCGGGTTGTATTACCCGTAATATTTCGCGGAATGCCGTTTGTTTTTGAGTGTCCGTCAGATGGTGTAGGACCAAACTTGACACCACACAGTCGAAGGTATTGTCTCCGAAGGGTAGCCTTTCTCCTCCATAATGCACTAACTGAATAGCGGTATCGCCGATTTTAGATTTGGCGATACGCAGCACCTTTTCATCCACGTCAATAGCCGTTATTTGCAATCCGGGAAGGGCTTTTTTCAACATCAGCGATAGTGTAGCCGTCCCGGTACCGAAGTCCAAAATTTTTTCATCACCACAAAGCCCGGCCCGGCTGATCAAGGCTTGTTTAAAACGACGTTCAGGCATAAATAGCCCAACAACGGCATCATACATTTTCGTCAGCCAATGGAATCGTAGTGCAGGAATGTACGTTGTGCCGCTCATGTGTTTTTTGCCATATTGTTTACTTCTCCAAATCAATTTCGACTTCTTTTCCGTCCACCATATTAGCAATGCGAAGGGTATTGCCTTCGAGGTGGTGAATCGTCCAGACATTCCCGGCCAACGTGAGTTTGGAGTTGCCTTCGTCGGCACTCCATGAGCCGGATGTAGGATGAGTGAATGGCGTGATATTGGTGGTAATTTCAAACATGTTTCCGGTTTGTAAATGCAGGAATAGGGTCGTAGTAGAAGGAGATGCAACGCCATCAATTTTGATAGAAGTGGAATTCCACTCGGCGGTTAGTTGCTCGGCGAACGTCTCGTCTTTTTTGCAGGTGGTAAAGGCCAGACCCACCAGGAGCAGTGCGAAGAATACAGGCATGAAATGTTTCATTGTTGTTCAATTTTATGTTTAAAGTGAATGAATTCGCGTGTTACTGAATTTCATAATTGAGCATCATTCCGCCGTCCTCGTGTTCGAGGTTGTGGCAATGGAAGACGAATTTGCCTTTGAGGTCGGGAAAACGGACGATGATGCGCACCTTTTCGCCGGGGAATGCCAATACCGTGTCCTTCCAGCCTTTTTCCCAGGGTTGTACGACACCCCGCCCCCCGCTGCGATCGAGAACCTGAAATTGTCCGGCGTGAAGGTGCATCGGGTGTGTTTCGGTACCGTTGGTATTGTCGAATTCCCAGATTTCGACCGTTCCGGCTTTCACTACCTCATCACGCCGGTTGGGATCGAATGTTTTACCATCAAGTGGGTGCATGACCATGCCCGACATACCGCCGTGTTCCATCGTATGCCCGATATTGAACTTCCGGGTAGCCACAGCCTGCGAAGCAGACAACAGCTCTACGGGCATCAGAGAGACAGGCGGTGTGAAATTGTCCGATTCTTGACGGGCAACCTTGAATTTCAAGATTTGAAAAGATTGTTTGCCCTGTGAAGGCGTGCCAGCAAAGGCATTGCTTTGCAGGTATAGATCGGTGCCGACTGCCAGGCCACTGAAATTGACCAACACATCGGCCCGTTCACCGGGTGCAAGCAGGATAGCCGATAATTCCAGGGGAGCATTGAGCAGACCTCCATCCGTGCCGATCAACTGAAATTTGGCGCCGGTCGAAAGTGCAAAATTGTAAATGCGGGCATTCGAACCGTTGAGGAGCCGAAGCCGATACGTTCTGGTAGCAACTTCCAATACCGGCCCTACCGTACCATTCACCAACACCGATTCGCCGAACATACCGATAGTACGATCATCCATGTCGGGATTGTAGTTCAATCCACCTTCGAGTCGTTTGTCTTGAACCACAAGCGGCACATCGTACTCCCCGGTTGGCAGACCCAAGGCTTCTTCCTCCGTGGAGGAAACAAGAAAAAAGCCAGCCAATCCACGATACGCCTGGCTGGCTGTCGCTATGTCCGGATGCGGATGATACCAATAAGTTCCGGGGCGATTTTTTACCGGAAAATTGTACTGAAAGGAAGCACCGGGAGCCGTTACGTCGGTCGGATAGCCGTCCTGTGAGGCCGGTACTTCCAGGCCGTGCCAGTGGATGTTGGTCGCTTCGGCGAGGTTGTTGGAGAAATCCAAATTGAACTGCTCGCCCTGGTTGATGCGAATTGTCGGGCCAAGAATAGGTGCAATACCGTAGCCGAGCGCGTTGATGGTGACGCCACTTCCGAGTGAAGCCGTCCCGGGCTGGGCCGTGAGATCGGCGTTGGCGCCGTCCAAAATGGCAGGGATTGCCAGTGGGTTGGAAAACCCGCGCTCTACCACCTTCCGCGCTGGTGCTGCTTCGCTGCTGTTCATTTTTTGGCAGCGCGTGCAAGAAAGCACAAGCAAAGCCGCCATCACCGTCAGTCCGGGTAATTTGATTCGTAGTTTCATTGTGTGAAAAAATTGCCGTAAAAAATGAATTCGCAAAACAGCGACAACTAAAAAATCAAGTGCAGCGCGGCGCGGCGAAAAGTTGCACGAGCCTGAAAAAAATTTAGAGAAAATAAAATCCCCATGCTGCGCGCGCGCAACACAGCCACTTGCCATTGCTTCGTGAAAAAATTGTCCTGCTACACCTTGTTGGAACCGGGGCCGTAGACTTTCTGGTCGGTGACCGTACCGGTGAGCGTTTGGGCAGAGATGGTGTGGGTGGTCAAGAGGGCGAGGAGCGGGAGGTAGCGCATGGTAGTGAATTTAAAATACTGGAAGGACGAAGGTGTTTGAAGTTCAATTTTTTCGCGTCGAAAATGCTTCTGAACCTACCACACCACAATTTCGCGTGACAGCTCCCCTTGCGCTGTTTTTATTTTCAAAAAATAAATACCCGTCGGGAAATTGCCCGTCGGCACGAGGGCTTCGCGCCCGGCGGCTTTTTTTTCAAATATTTTTTTCCCAAAAACATCGAACAGGGAAATCTCTTGCAACTCTTCGGCTTCGCTTTTGACCCAAAAGCCGCCCGCCTGAACGGCGGGATTGGGAAATACCAAAATGCCCAATGCGGCTGTCGGTTCATTGGTCGGGCTGATATGGATCAGCCGCCCTTGCCGGTACAGCACTTGTTCGGCAGAGGCATCCACATAAATCAGGTGGAAAACCCTGTCGCGGAATGCCAATGAGGGCAATTGAAGTGTATGGTCCGGCGCAGCGAAGCGAGTACTTTGGTCAGTCAGGTTTGCTGTGCCTTTTGTGGAAAAATGGAATACGAGTTCTTTCGCCTTTTCCAAAAAAACAACCCCAACCGTGTCGCCAAGAGCGGCCACGTCTGCTTGGCTTTGAGCGGCTTGAGGCCCCGAGGGCGTGGCGAAGCCGAACTGTTGCCCGACCTGCATCGTGCCGGCATGGAGCGTGCTGAGATAAACACGACTTGTGCCGCTCGCTGCGCTCATCCATACCGTAATGAGGCTGTCGCCCGAACGCGCCATGTGCGGCCCAGCGATGGGGCAAAAGTTAAGTTCCCAGTCCGTATTGTCCACATCGGTGGCCGTGTCGAACGTGGCCGCCAAATCGGTGGAGCGGCTCACCCAGATGTCGCGGAGGTTTTGGTTGTTGTTGCGGAACAGCAGCCAAACAGAATCGCCCGAAGCCAACAGGTCGGAAGTGCAGCACTCGCAGACAGCTCCACCGGGTGCGGGTGCGTTGGCCGTAGCGGGTTCATTGAAGGAGAGGCCGTCGTCTGTGGAGCGGCGCACTTGGTATGTTGCTCCGTTTTTGTGGTGGATGTAACTGACCACCGGGTTGCCCGTGCCGTCCACCACTACCGACGAGAAGGTGACATAGCCGCCCGAAACAGGGCCTTGCACCGTGGTGGGCGGGCCAAACGTGAGGCCGCCGTCGTAAGACTTCGCCAACATGATGCCCTGCTGTAATTGCTCAAAAACGACGAATACTTGGCTGTTGGACACCGCCACGTCGTAGCCGCCAAAACCGAACAAACTTGGTTCAGCGGGGCTTTGTATCATACCTACTGGTGTGCTGAATGCGCCACCTTCAAAGCGGGAGCACCAGATTTGGGAGGGGTTGCCGCTCGTTCCCCATGTTACCAATGGCGTTCCGTCGGGCAGCAGGACGACGCGGGGGGCGGTGACGGGCAATGACGTGGAAACAACCACGATTGAATCTGTCCACTGCACAGTGGTTTGCGCCGGGAGAGAAAGGTACAAAAGGGTGAAAACGAGGTATAACAGGATGTCCGGCAGTATGGCACATGACTTCATTCTCTAACCAATTTATGAAACATCGGTGAAGTTACGATGAACAGTGCAAAACCCGAACAAATGGTCAACAGCCCCAGCACCGAAAAAGCCCGCAAAAGCCAATTGCCGATATCGTCGCGGCTTTCGTAATCCATGACATGCAGCATCCAAAGCCAATCGAAAATGCGCCATTTTTCATTGCGGAATTTTTCCACCGTGCCCAATTCGGCAGCGACATACACGACGGTTTTGGAAGGGTGTTCAAAGGTGACAGCCCAGGCGGGTAAAGCATTTTCCCGGTACTCGTGGCCGGGAGGCACTTCATCGAGAAAGACTGCCGACAACAAAGTCGGCGTGCCGTTGAATTGCCGGGCCGCGACTTCCACCGCTTCTTCTTTCGACAAGGCCTGGCGCAGGGCACCGGTTTGGGCATCGGCCAGCCGCACTTTTCGCGGATGCCGGTGCCGGGCATTTTTTTCAATAAAAACCACCTGCCAACACACCGCGTCCAGCACCGGCACCAAGCGCAGGCCGAGGATGCTGTCGGGGCTTTCACCCGTTGCCCGTAGGTTCTGCATGACCACCGAGGGCGATATCCAGCCTGCCGTATCCGGCACAAGCAGCGGGGCCGGTCGGCGCTGGTAGTCGCCGTGTATCTCGTCCATATCCGACCAACTAAAATAAAGTCCGCCGACCGTCCAGAGCAAGAATTGAATCCCGATGGTCACGCCCATGTAGCGGTGCAAGCGACGGAGGTAGTATTGACGGGTGTGGCGCATGAAAAGAACAGGTTTTATAGTTTCACAAAATTCGCCTGCCCAATGACCGCTCCATCCTCATCACGCAAAAACAGCCAATAAACGCCCGCTTCCAGACCTGCTACCGTCAATTCATTTTGCTTAAGGTACGTAATACGCACCAAGCGCCCGGCTGCCGACCAGATTTCGGCCTGGTGAACCGTTTGCCCGCTGTTGGCATCTTCGAGGGCGAAATACACCGCTTCGGAAGCCGGATTCGGCCACAGCCGAAAGCTGCTTGCCGAAACCGGGTCTTTCACCCTTGAAACGGTAGAATCCGGTACAAGGTGTACCGTCAAGGTGTAGGTATCGTCTCCGCTCAAGGCGTGATTATGATTGGCGGCCAGCCCTGCCAGGTACAGCGTAATGTTGCCCACGTTGGTTGCGGGCGCTTTCTAATGAAATGTCCAGGAAAGACTGTCAGGCGGTGTGGCGTCCGCGCCGCAGGGCGTGTGCGACACGTATTTGCGCGGGCCGTCGTTGAACGTCCGGGTACGCACCATGTCGTCAATCGTGAACGTGCCGATGGTCGTGTTGCCCGCATCTTTTAGTGCCAGCCCGACGAACCCGAACTTGTCGCGCCCGACCTGTTTCATCACGACGGTCGCGTCAAACGTCTCGCCCGGAGAGTAAAGCAAAGTGGTGTCGCTGAGCGTGAGGGCGAGGCTGCCGGGGCCGGTATTAGCCGTGCCGCCGTGGCAACCCGTGCAACTGGTTTCGCCCGGTGCGCCGGTGTGCCCACCCACCAAAGGCGAGTCGCAAGGGCCGAATGGAGGCGGGGAAAAATTCGCCAATGCGAGAAAAGCAGCGGCGAGCATTGGAACGAGTACTGGTTTGATTGTCATGGCCGTTTCAACTATTTTTGTTTAACCAACCGAAAGGACGCAATACGCCCTGCGGATTCTATTTTTACAACAAACAACCCGTTGGGCAGCCCTGTCAAGTCAAGCGTACTGGCAGCGCCAGCGCCATAATCGCGCA
The DNA here is from genome assembly GCA_016787285.1 of Saprospiraceae bacterium. Lineage (GTDB taxonomy): Bacteria > Bacteroidota > Bacteroidia > Chitinophagales > Saprospiraceae > M3007. The sequence goes on from JAEUUV010000332.1 coordinate 21,396, forward strand.
GCAACCGGCCCACGCTGTCAAATACGCGAATGTGCATCGGCTTGTCCCAACCCCCGTCTGCCTGCACCTGCACAAGGTCAAAAGCGGGATTCGGGAACAACCGCAGCGGCAATCCGTATTGACCCGGCTCGTCGGTGGCTGTCACCAAGCCGCCGTTGATTTGAATATCGTCGAGATACAGCCGGTTGCCGCCGTCCGTCACGTTCACGAAACGGATTTTGACATACTGCTCGGTTTTGTACTGGAAGAGGTTGACCGTCGCTTTTTTCCATTGCGCGGCGGTGGGTATGAACGGCGTGGTCTGTGTCGGGCCGGTCACGAGTGCATTGCCCGACAGGGTCAGTATGTTGGTATAATTCACCCCGCAGTCTTTGGAAATCTGCACTATGAGTTCGTCCGAATAATTCGGGTCGGAGCGGGCGTAAGCCCACCAAAAAGTCAGCAATATCGCCGAATCGGGGTTGGATGTACTCAGGTCAAGGAAGGGCAGCACGATTTCGTCGCGGGTGCCGTAGTTGATGTTCACCAAATTGTCAATGCGGGCAGAGTAGGGCGCAGAATGGGCCGCTGCCGAGTCCAACTCCCAAGTGATGCCGAGGTCCGGGTTGTAGATTTCCGCGCCGGTCGGCGGAAAAATCCCGTCGTCGAAGTTGGCTGAAAAAGGCAAGGACTGGCCGGTGCCCGGCTCGGTGACGTTGATGTAATTTTCTAAAAAAAGCGTATCGCTGCCGTTGATGTTGGCGGCAATGAGTGTGACGAAAAACGTGCCCAGGCTGTCGTAAGTCACGGTAGGATTTTGCAAAACGGAACTTGCGGGCGTGCCGCCGGGGAAGAACCACTGCCAGGAGGTCGCCGAGTTCAGCGAGCGGTCTATAAAATAAACCTTCCCGCCGAGGCAAACCTGTGGCGTCAGCGTGACGAAATCCGCCGCAACCGGGCAGACCGGCGGCGCTATATATGCGCTGTCGCAGCCTGTGGCGACCAGATTGTCGGGCGACCAAATGAGCGTCCGAACCGTATCGAGCGCGGCCGTGATGCGGTCTTTTTGCCCCTGAGTGAACATGTTTTTGCATTCGTCGGGCGTGTAGTCCATGTAGTTGCGCACCTGATCGGGCAGGTTGGGGTTGTCGTTTCCGCAGGAATTGGCGTTCAGGTTGCAGGCGAAATTAGGGTCGGCCACCGGTGGCGTATCGCACACATAATCACCGTCGGCGCAGGTGTCCTGCCCGCAGCCGCCGTTGAACGTGTGGTACAACCCAAACCAGTGCCCTACCTCGTGCGTCGTCGTCCGTCCGCCGGAGACTGCGGCCGTCCCGTTATCGCCAAACAGGTTGTGCCGCACTACAAGGCCGTCTTCATCGGGCGGTGAATGCGGAAAAGAAGAATAACCGCCCACGTTGCCGCTAATGCTTTTGACCACATACATATTCAGGTAGCGGGTGTTGTCCCAAAACGAGAGGTTTTTCAGCGTCGCCCTGTCCACCGGCTGGTGCGTGGTCAATGTTGTTTTCAGCCGCACGATACCGTCGGTGCAGCGCCCTTGCGGGTCTTTTTTCGCTAAGCAAAACCGCACTCGCGTGTCCACGCCCGCGCCGTCACCCGGGGTGCCGGGCAGTTTGCCGTAGTCTTCATTGAGAATTTCGATTTGTCGCTCAATCTGCGCTTTACTGATGTTTTCGGAGCCGCCGTTGTGGATGATGTGTGCCACCACGGGGATAATCCTGATGTCGTTGTTGTTTTCGAGTGTGCCGGCCACCTTCTTTTGGCCGAGTGCCGCGCCGATCCGCGCCTCGGCTGCCTGCAATGTGCCCGGCGGATACAAGGCATCGAAAAGGCAAGGCGGCTCGTGAGTCGGTGTTTGAGCCGACAAGCCGCCTTGCACGCACACTAAGATTGCCAACAAGCAGTATTTTTTGAAAAAAGAGGTATGTAACATGGGTTGTGTCCGGTATCGATTTTTTTAAAATATCGCTTGTCGGCAATCTGGCTGACGACTACCTGCGCGACAGCAACACGCGCTCGGTGCGACTGCCTTTCTGGTCGGCAATCTGCACGAGATAATACCCGTCCGGCCAGCCGGACAAATCAACACGAACCGATGATGCGGAGCCTGAAACGGGCTGATCCGATACAATCTGCCCCAAGGTGCTTATTACACGCAGCCGGTAGTTTGAAATATCCTGCCCGGTGCCAAATCGCAGATCGAAAGCGCCGCTCGTAGGATTGGGCGACACCGAAAACACCGGCCCATTGCCCGGTTCGTTGGCTGCTACCGTGAACGGGGTGTAGTCTAATTGATAGACCCTGTTTTGCGTGGTGTTCACATACCAGATTTTCCCGTCAGGCCCGATTTCAATGCCCATGATGCCGCCGGGGCCGGTATCAAATCGGCCCAGTTCCACGCCTTCGTCGCCGCTGCGGTCGTAAAAGATGATTTCGCCGGTTCCGTAGTCCGACACCAGCAGATAGTCGCCGATGACCGCGATGCCGCTCGGTTTGTCAAGGTTATCAATGTACACCGACCAGTCCGCACCGGTTACGGCTTTGTATTCGTGCAAAGGTTCGGCGTATGGCGTCAGGTTGCTGGTTGGCGTGCCGGAATGGATATCCAGGCGAAGCACCCGCTTGTTTCCGTTGTCCACGATGTAAAGCAGGCCGCTTTCGCGGTCGAGTGCCAGGTGATTGGCAATGTGGTCGTCAATTCTGGCCACCTGTATTTCCGTGTAGCGATGCACGATGCCGTCAGAGTGATCGTCGTTACCGGGGCCGTGATCTTCGCCGAAGTCATAGCGTACGATATTCTTGTTGTAGCCGTCATTTACCCAAAATATGTTTTCTTCTTCCCATTCGATTCCCATGCTGAACGGGCTTTGGTGCAGCATATCGAGGTGGCTGCCATTCCCGCCGGAAGGCTCGGCATACACCGACCAGTCGCTGGACCAAAGTGCCGGGCCGGTGAAATGCGAGGTGTTGCCTTGGTGATTCGCATCAAGCACCCCTGGCGAGGTAGCGAAGTTACCATTAAAACTGAATGCGATGCCCGTCGGCAGCGACATGAAATGCCAGGAATTCTGGTCTTTTTTTAGTTGCGCATCCTGCGTCGGTAGCCCAGCATCGAAATAAGTAACCGTACTGCCGCCGCTGGCCTCGGTTTTTTTATTCACTACCCATAGGTTGGGATCAGCGGTCGGTGCAAAAGCCAGGTCGCGGGGTTTGTCCAAGCCATCGGCATCTACACCGATAGTTTTGATAAACACGGAATCCGCCAGGTATTGGTCAATCAGCACCGGCTTGGGCGCCCTGAAATATACCGTCTTGCTGAGCGTGTCATTGGCCGTGTTCAGGTCGGAGTTGCCGTTAATATTGCTCAGCCAAACTTCAAGTGAGTAAAACCCGGTGTCTGCCGGTGTCCACAAATTGGAAAGGCTGAAATGGGCAGACGTGAACGGTCCGACGTTCAGCCCGGTAAGTGTCTCGGTTAACGGCGCACTACCGTTCACCGAATAGCTTAGGTCAATGGAGTCAATTGCCGAGGCGCCCATATTGAAAATCAGGCCATGTACGGCGGTCGGTTTAAGGTCGTCGAAGCCGTAAGTGCTGATTCTCGACAAGGCCGCGTTGTAAGCAAGCGGCAGGGTCACCGTGAAGTTGTACTGGCCGCCGTTCCCCTCGCTTTTAAACTGATAAACGGGGTATGCCCCGATCATAATCGTAAACTTCGCGCCGCCGTCGCCGTAGTCGTCCACATGGTAAAGCGTGTATGCGGAATCTGTTTTCAGGCACCACGGCCCGGCGTTGACGGTTGCGTTGTCGTTGTAACCCAAAGCGGTAGTGGCATCTTGCTGACCACCCCCATTGCAGCCCACCTGATTGATATTGCCGCCGGTGGCGATGGGTGTTTGGTTGCAGGGAGTACCGGCAGGTACCAGCGACCAAAAGGTTTCATAACCGTAAGTATCAGTTTCGATGATGAGACGGACCTCCGTCTCGCCGGGCTGGCATTGGGCATTCAGGATTGGGGTGCACAACAAGAGCAGGTATGCACTCAACAAGGACAGGTGTAGTGTTTTCATCATTTAGAAAATTATAAAAGAAAGAGTATTGACCAGAAAAAACCTGGCAGTTGAGATAAAACAGGAAAGCAGTGCTCAAAACGGCGATTTATACGCCGCGTTTGTCAGAAAGGTCTCGTCGGTCAATGTTTTCAGGAATGCCACTAAATCCACCTTGTCCTGTGCCGTGAGCTGCAAGCCGCCCGGCTGCAGATTGTATTGCATCAATTCGTCCACCGTGGCGGAAGACCTGACGCCGGTATTGTAGTGGTCAATCACTTCTTCAAGGGTGGCGAAACGTCCGTCGTGCATGTAGGGGCCGGTGAGCGCGATATTTCTGAGGCTTGGCACTTTGAATTTTGCCTGGTCCAGCGGATCGCTTGTCACTTTGCGGCGGCCCTCGTCTTTCTGATCTGCATCGGCATCGAGGCCGTTGTTCATAAATTCGTCGTTGGTGAAATTAAATCCGGCATGGCAGTGAAAACATTCCGCCCCGCGCTCGGTACCGAAAGGATCGAATTCCGTGAAAAACAGCACCCGGCCGCGTTCTTCGCTTTCCGTCAGGGTCGTTTCACCGCGTTTGAATTTATCCCATTTCGCATTGTTGGATACCATTGAGAACATAAACTGCTCCATCGCCAGGCTCATCCGATCCGGTGTTACCGTCGCGTCGCCGAATGCGCGGATGAACTGGTCGGTGTACCGTTTGTCGCCGGAAAGTTTAGCCACGGCATTGGGTAGCGTTTCATTCATTTCCAACGGGTCCTGGATCGGCTTCAAAGCCTGGTCGCGCACCTGCGGAGCGCGGCCATCCCAAAACAATCCGTTCAGATGCCAGGCTAAATTCATCACCGGCATGGCCTGGCGCTTGCCGGGCAGGCCTTCCACACCGATGCTGAATTGGCGCATGTCCGAAAAACCGTCTTTCTGCTGATGGCAATCGGCGCAAGACTGCGAACCGTCTTTGGAAAGCATTTTTTCGTAAAAAAGCATCCGCCCCAGTTGCACACCGGCCACGGTCAGTTTGTTGTCGGCAGGCAAATCGGGGGTAGGGAAATAACCCACATCGAGGGTGAACGGTGTGGGGTCATACGTGGCCGGAGGGTCAATGGGGTCTTTCGGATCACAGGCAAAAAAAGTGATTGCAGGGAACAAGAGTAAAAGCAGTTTTTTCATGTCCGATAAAATCAATGTTGACGAAATTTTGGATTGTTGATAAATGGCTCGTCGGTCAGGCTGTGCAGAAAGGCCAACAGATCGGCCTTTTCGCCTGCACTCAAACCCAAAGGACGCACCAGTGAACTTTTATTTGGGTGTGGCTGTCCGCCGGAGTTGTAATGCTCCACCACTGCTTCCAGGGTCGGTAGCGAGCCGTCGTGCATATACGGTGCAGTAAGCGCTACATTTCGTAAAGTAGCCACTTTGAAGCGCGCGCGGTCGCTTTCCAGTTCGGTCAGGCGGAACCGGCCGGGGTCCGGGTAATCGGCGTAAAGGCCGTTGTTTTCAAAAGCGTAATTCGTGAAATTAAACCCGGAGTGGCATTGCGAGCAGTTGGCCTTTTCCGAAAAAAACAAGTCCATGCCACGTTTTTCCGTGGCGTTCAGCGTTTCGGTTTTCCCCTGAAAAAGGTAGGCATCGTAGCGGCTTTGGCCACTCACGAAGGTTCGTTCGAAACAGGCAATGGCCCGGGTAATGACAAAAGCATCCGGTTCGCGGTCGTAGGCTTCGCGGCTCATCCGGATGTATGTCGTGTCGCGTTTCAATCGCTCGACAATAAGCAGGATGTTAAAATCGAATTCGTTGTGCTCCTGGATCGGCACCAGGATTTGCATTTCCAGCGTCGGTATGCCGCCTTCGCGGGTGAAGTATGGGTGGTAGCCGATATTGGCCAGCGTCGGGGAATTACGCGTGCCGGGTCGGCCGGCCACTCCGGGACTGAACGCCATCGTATCGCTAAAGGCGTTCGAAGCGTGGTGACACGACGCACAGGATACCGTGCTGTCGCTCGATAAGACCGGGTCGTAAAACAAACGTTTGCCCAAAGCCCAGCGGGCAGGGGTCAGTTCGTTCCCGGATGGAAATACGGGAGCCGGAAAGCCTGGTGGTACCGCCAACAACAGCTCGGGTTCCGTAACCGGTTCCGGCACGTCTTTCCGGCAAGCAATGACGGCCAATGCCAGCAATACCGCTATGATGTACAGTTTTTTCATTGAAAAGGAGGGGTGCGCGATCGGGAACTACAGGCAACCGTCGCACACCCCTTGCTTATAAAAAATATTTTACCGGATAATCACTAATTTCTCTACGGCTACCGGTTGTTCGTTTTGCCACAAATGCACGAGGTATGTGCCGGCATTCAAATCGTTGAACAGTGGATACGATTGAGTCTCAGATGAAATTGACTGGTTCATTATCACCCGACCGGTCAAATCGGTCAGCGTAACGCGATAGCCATCTCCCCCCGGAAGGGTCATCGTGACTATCGCTTCACCCGGCGCGGCCGGGTTAGGCGATACCGCGAAAGCGCCTTCAAAAGTCGGGTCTATCGTCATTGTTGGTGTTTCAGCCGTGAAAACCACGTTTTTCATATTGTTCATTAGCGTCACGGCCTTGCCGGTAGAGCCATGCACGATCAGACCCGCAGACACATTGATGCTGTTTAACACTTGTGCATAATCGGCAATGAGATGGATCGTTTTGTCTCCATTTGAGTTATTTTCAGCGACTGTATTCAGCGTAAGGGTTTGGTAATTCGCGTCGCCCAATGCATGAATTTCGTAGTCGTTGGCGAAGTTAGCACCGGCTTTGCCCTCGATGGCTACGAACCGGTAACCAGCCGACCAGCCCCATTGCATAGCCGGATTTTGGGGCGCCAGCGGATGGTTGGCCGGATAACTCGCCGGGTCCAGATGATTATGCGCCTGGTCAACACCCACGGAAAAAGTGATACTTTCCACGTTGACAATACCTGGATACGAGCCGAGCGCGTACATGCTGTCCACTGCCGGGCGAACAAGCAGGTACAAATCCGTCATCGGCGTTACCTGGCTGCCGTCGTGGGTGATTTTTATTTCCGAAATGTAATATTCCAGGCGTGTGATTTTGTACTCATAAGACCCGGCTGAAACCGGCGTGTTGAGTGCAAACGGCGCGGCGCCGAGGCGTGGCGAAAGGTGCAACTCGATGTTGTTTTGAGCCTGAACCACCAAAACCGACAGGAAGGACAGGACGGAGAGGAGCAATTTTTTCATAAAACTTGGATGTTGTTTAATTTGAGTGACGAAAGCGGGTTAGTTTGTTTTTACAACTTTGAAAACCGCCGTACCACGGGCGGTAAAAATCAGAATGGAGTTCATACCCGGAGCCAGCCGGTCGGCGGCTATCCGCGTCGCATTACGTTCGGTCAGCAACAAGCGTCCATCCTGATCGTACACCTCTACCCGGAACGGTTCCCAGCCGTTCTCGGCGCTGATCTCCACCTTTTCCAAATCCGGTGCGAGCAACGTGGGCGAAATGCGCAGGTGCTCCTGTGCGGCGTTTTCAAAGGTGCCCGAGGCAGCGGCATTGACGATAAACTGCCCCATCATGCCGGTATCCTCATGGCTCAGGATGTGGCAGTGGTACATATAGGGAATATGGGGATCGCTAAAGTCCTCGTACCGCAGAATGATCTTCACCGATCCGTTCATCGGCGGAACGACTACGACATCTTTTCTTCCCCGCAAGTTGGCCGGCGGTGTGGCGCCATTCACCGTCAGGACATAGAAGTGCATTCCGTGGATGTGAAACGGGTGCGCCATCATGGTCTGGTTCGTGATGGTCCAGATTTCGGTTTTGCCTACCTGAGTACTGAAATTGACCGTTTCCATATCGAACTTCAAGCCGTTGATAAAAAAATTGGTCATACTCATCATCGGTTGTGCCGAAAAATTGAGCGAGCGGGACGAGGCGCCCGCCTGCGGCCAGGCGGTATTCGTCGTGAGGGTGGCTGGAACGGCCGTCACGGCATTAGACGTCGGGGCGCCGATCTGCATGGTCAGCAAATCAAAGTCCGTGTTGTCCTTAGGCCCCGTCATACCGCCCATCATCATCGGGCCGCCGGGGTAACCTTGCGGCAATTGCGTGCCAAATTGCCGGAGTTTGAGCGTGCCGTCTTGTAATCCACTCAAATCCACAAGGATTTCGGCGCGTTCGCCGGAGCCGAGGATAAGGCGGGTCATAGGCACCGGCGCATCGAGCAGGCCTGCGTCGGAGGCAATTTGTTTGAACGGACGGTTGTCGGCAAAGCCGAAATTGAAAAACCGGTGGCTCGATCCGTTCAACAAGCGCAGACGCACGACCTGGGCGGGCAAATGAAGCGTGCCGTTTATCGTGCCGTTGACCAATACCTCGTTGTCGGCTTCATCCATTTCTACGATCTGCTTCGCGGCATCGAAAGTTTTCCATTGAAAAACAAGCGGTACATCGTCCACCCCGTAGGTACGGGGCAAGCTCAGGGCGGTTTCTTCCAGATCGCGGACGATGATGAGTCCCGCCGCACCTTTTACGACCTGGTTAAGCGTTTTACCGTGCAGGTGCGGATGGTACCAGTAGGTCGCCGCTTTATCCATTACGGTAAACGAAGGCGACCAGATTTCTCCAGCCATTACCGGGTTATGCGGGCTGCCGTCGTTTGCCGGCGCTACATGCAGGCCGTGCCAGTGGGTGGTCGTGGTGTCGCCCAGTTGGTTGTGCAGGTTTAGCGTTATTTGATGGCCTTTGTACAGGATGATCGTCGGGCCGAGGAAGTTGCCGTTGTAGCCGATGGTTTGCGTCGCCGTGCCGGGATAAAATTCCCGGACGCCGTGCTGCAAGGTCAGGTCAATCACATCGCCGGTGAGGGTGTCGGGAATCGAAATAGTCGTTTGTGCCAGATTTTGTTGAGCGACAGGGAGCAGGATGACAAACAGAATTTTATTTAAACAATTGAATTTCATTTTTTTAGAAAATTAGCATAAACGAGATCGGCCTGAAGGGAAAGTCCCATTTGGCCCTTATTTCCAAATAAAGTCGGTGTAGCGGACAATGTCCAACGCTTCGAGAGCCGATATTCCGCACCGAGTCCCAGCGTCCATGCGATAGAGGCTTGCCGGTTTTCTTTTACGGTCAAAGCCGGTACGCGACCCGTTGCAAAACATAAATCCACACAGGCTTCGGTGAAGTGGTCCACACGGGCCGATGTGCTGCCGGGCAGGTTGATTTGTACACCGCCCTGCACGAATCCTTGCCAAAGGCCCTTTCCGAAGCTTCGTTTTACGGCCAGAGGTAACACCCAGTCCAAACTACGGCGTGTGGTGCGCATATCGAGGGTGAAGGGTTCGTCGTCGGGCATTGTGTTCGCCGTGTCCACCTGGGCGATATGCACGGTCAGGTTGGACGTACTGCTGACTGAGTACAGGTGGTACTGAAACTCATATTCCTTTGGGGCATAATCGTTGGGGTTGAGGCATACCCCGTCCATAAGCCGGAGTGTGGCGGTGTGAGCAGCAGTTTGCATGGTCTGCCGCCGGAACAATCCTGCGATCACCTGCCAGCGCGGGGCCGGTTCGTATCCGATGTTTACACCCGCTTGCCAGCCGGTAGCCGCACCTTGCCGGTATTCGGTAAAGCCGATGTGCCCCGCTTGAGATGGATCGGCTTGCGATGCCGTTTGCCAGAGCCAGACGGGTGCAATAGCCGCCCCGATTTGCCAGCGTCGTTCGCGTATCGGTTTTACGGGAAAATGAAGGGGATGGATTTGGGGTAGATTATTTTTCAAAACCGGTGGTAGCGATACACACAAGGGGGCCAGTGGGGTCGCGTCGAATGTTGCGACCAGCAGGATTTGCGTCATTTCGGCTTCGGTTAAGAGTGGTTTTTCCTGCAGAATGCCCGGCGCTGGGGCTTTCACCAGGAGAATGTCGTCATCCAGGTGGATTGCTTGGGAATGGGTAGCAGGTTTCACTACTATTTCAAGTCTGGTAGTCTTTGAGTTCGTTGTTGTACGGGACGTAAGCGTCGGCACCGGCGCCATTTTTGCTCTCATGCGCTCTTGCGGGATTCGGATCGCAATATCTTGTTGCACAGGTGCCTTTACTTCAATTTCCTTAGGTTTGGGCGCCGACGAATCGTTTTCCAAGGTGAAGCGATTAGCGAGTCCCACCAAAATCAACGCTGCACCGATACCGGACACCCACCACCAAAACACCGTGCGACGGCGGCGCCGCTTCGGAAGCCGCGCCTCGATGCCGGCCCAGAGTCGGTCGGGCGCTTCCGGGGCGAAATGCTCCAATTGGGCTTGCAACTGCCGCTCCAAATCTTCGTGCTCCGGGTGTAAGGGTGTATTCATAACAATATCAATGTTTTGTCTATAAGCCGTTTCAAAAAAGCCTTGGCACGGCTGAGTTGGGATTTTGAGGTTCCGACAGTAATGTTCAGTTCCCGGGCGATTTCTTCGTGGCTGCGCTCCTCCAACACGTACAGGTTCAGCACGGCGCGAAAACCCGGAGGCAATTGTTGAAGCAGTCCGACCAATCGCTCCGGTTCGTCTCCTTCGCCGACGCCGGTTTCGCCTTCTTCAAAAAGCAGGCGTTCCAGCGTTTCATTGCCAAAATCGGTTGTTTTCAGGCGTTGTTGTTTAAGGTGTTGGATAGCGGTGCGCACCACGACCCGCCTTACCCAACCTTCCAGGCTGCCTTCGCCCCGGTATTTTCCGATGTGTCTGAATACCCGGATAAAAGCCTCCTGCAACCAATCCTCTGCTTCCTGGGGCGATGCGGCAAGCCGCAGACAGACACCGTACATTCGATTTTTGTACCGTTCCCACAAAGCGCGTTGCGCTTGAGGTTCGCCGGCATGGCAAGCGGCGGCCAATTCCAAATCGTCAGGATCGGGTGACGTCTGAGCGTCTCGCTTGTTTGCGTAATCTGGCATAGTAGTTTAGTACCGTCGGGAGAAAGGTTGCATGAGCGTTGAAAAAATTTAGCCGACAAAGCAGAATGCTTCGCGGCGGTAACCGAACGGCATAGCGTGACCTAAAACGAGGTGACGGTAGGGCTGTAAAAACACGACCGCTTCGGTCAACGCGATGCGTCAACCGTTTCGACAAGGCACACTATTGGCTGTCCGGAATCAGGACAAGATGTTTGGCGGGAGCCAAATGTCCAACGAAACGTTGAGGAGGAAAGGGGACTGATAGGGAAGGAATGCCCTCGAAAACGAAATGAAAACGGGTAGGAGAAGTTCAACTTCAGGAAATAATCCTACACTCGACATTCCTATAGGGCAAGAGCAATGTCCGCCGCATGTACCGCCGCAGCGACCGCCACAATCCTCTTCGTCGCTGTGATGGTCTCGGTATCGTGTTTGTTTTTTGCCGGTCGAAGCATCGTTTTCGCTGCAACAGGAGGATTCCTCCGTGCTGCTTTTGGCTGTGCTCTTTCCGGCACTGCAACCATTGCCACAACCGAAAGCGTCCTCCGGAGAAAGGATGGCACTTATGGCTAAGAGAAATGGAAGAGTACCGTAGAAGAGATGGCGCATACGGGCGGTAAAATTCAAATGAATGCAAAAATAGCCATTTTGAAATGTACGAAACGTGCTTTTTTAGTCCGACGGAGACGTATATGCTAAGCAATTCATGGAATTTAATCGAAAAGCCGGAGGCAGGTTTGCAAACCATATCCTTTAAGCCCCATATTTGCAACAAATAAAAACACTCCAAAACACAATACCGGTGCAGAGTGGTCGAAGGCCAGGAGCCACCAAGCCCTTAGACACCCCTTCGCCTTTGATTCTGGCCGGTTTTTACATTCTCTAATGCAATCCACCCCTTACATCCAAAAACTCGTAGCCTGCATGATCCGTAACGGCTACCAACTTTTCCGTCAACCTGGCGAAATCAACATCCTCTACGTCGAGGGCGCCAATCTGGACGGCTCGCCAAACTTGGACGAGCAGGACCGCTTCAACGATCTCGGCCTGCTCCTGCGCTTCAATGAGTCCGGCGAGCCGGAAATCATTCACCGGGCTGTTTGCACCACGGAACCGGGCACCCTGGCGACTTTCAGTGCACAAGCCCTGCAACTCGGCGGTGTAGCCCGCGTACAACTCACCCAATACCTCAACTGCTGGCAACTCGGCTTTCACAAAAGCAATCCTGCGCATCCCGCCCTGGTGCAGTGTGCCCAGCTGCTGGTGCACCGCGACCGGAACCGGGATTTCAAACGCACCGGCGATGCGCTGATGCCGGCCCGGGGCATCAACCACCACGGTACCCGACCAGGGTATCTCGCCACAGCAGTCGGCATGTTTTCGCTGGGCTGCTCGGTTCGGCTGCACTGGAGGGAACACCTGGAGTTTATCGAACTGCTCCGCACGGATCCGCGCTATTTGGCGAATCCGGGATTTCGGTTTTCGGCGACGTATTTGGATGGGGGGAAGGTGTGGGCGGTGTCGGTGACCATTCGATCTGAATGAGTGGGGGTAAGGAAACGAACAAAATAATTATAGACGTTCCAGTTTACCCGGATCGGCTATGATTATCACCTCATTCGGTGTAATTTTTGATAATATTGCCCCGGATAACTACTCCCAG
>JAEUUV010000163.1 GCA_016787285.1 Saprospiraceae bacterium
ATCAACACCTGATTTTTGACTATGCCACGGAATGGGCGCTAAAACACCCGGCCGGCATTGATTCCATCGAGGTATTCGAGTTTACGGACTGGGACGATTTCAACCGGTTTGTTCAAAGCAAAAACTTCGAATACGAAAGCGATCTGGAGAAAAAACTGAAGGAACTTCAAGCCCTGGCTACCGCTCAAAACTATCCAATCGGCGCCGACATTACGGCGCTCGAGAAGAAAGTTGCCACGGAGAAAAAAGGAGAAATGGCCAAAAACAAGGCCCGTATTCTGCATGAAATCGAACAGGAAATCGTCGGCAGATTCCACTTTCACCGCGGCAAAGTGCGCAAGAACCTGAAAAACGACCCGGAAGTAGAAGCTGCCGTAAACCTGCTTCGCGACAGCGCGCGCTACAAGGCAATCCTGAGCGGAAGCGGGAAATAAGGGAATTGCCCTACTTTTGGCGCGTAACCACAGACTTTCCAGGTTTTTAAAACCTGGAAAGTCTAAATCGTACGACAACCGCACCCATATGTTCCCGCCATCCACCTACCACGCCCGCCGCGAGCGGCTGAAACGCGACCTGAAATCCGGCATTGCCCTGTTCCTTGGAAACAACGAACTGGGCATGAACTATGCCGGCAACACCTACCATTTCCGCCAGGACAGTAATTTTCTCTACTTCTTCGGCCTTGACCAGCCCGGACTTGCGGCGGTCATTGACGTGGACAACGACCGGGAAATCATCTTCGGCGACGATCTCAGCCTCGAAGACGTGGTCTGGATGGGCGCACTGCCGCGCCTGAAAACACTGGCCGAACAAGTGCAGGTGCGCGAGGTGCTACCCGCCCGTCGCCTGACGGCTTTTCTGAAAAAAGCCCGCCGCGCCGGACAAGCGATTCACTTCCTGCAGCCCTACCGGCACGAGAACATGTTGCTGCTGAAAAACTGCCTGAACATCCCGATCGCCCGGCAAAAAGCCGCTGCCTCCGAGGCGTTCATCCGGGCGGTGGTGGCACAACGCGCGCACAAGTCCGCCGATGAAGTAGCCGAAATGGAGCGCGCCCTGAACGTCACCGGCCACATGCACGTGGCCGCCATGCGGGAAGCCCGGCCCGGCCAGGTGGAAGCCGAACTTGCCGGCCTCGTGCAGGGTATGGCGGTAAGTGCCGGCGGCAATTTATCCTACCCCGTCATCCTGACGGTCAACGGCCACATCCTGCACAACCACGACCACGGCAATACCCTGCAACGCGGCCAAATGGTGCTGGGCGATTTCGGCGCCGAAACGGCCATGCACTACGCCGGCGACATCACGCGCACGTTTCCGGTGGATCGGCGCTTCACGCCCAAACAACGGGAGATTTATGAAATCGTCCTCGATGCCGAGGTGAGCGCCATTGCTTCCCTCAAACCCGGCATACTCTACCGCGACGTACACCTCGCCGCCGCCCGCCGCATGGCTGAGGGCCTCAAAGCGCTCGGGCTGATGCAGGGCAACCTCGACGAGGCGGTGGCGCAAGGGGCGCATGCCTTGTTTTTCCCCCACGGCCTCGGCCACATGATCGGCCTCGACGTGCACGACATGGAAGACCTGGGCGAAAACTACGTGGGCTATTCCGATGCGGTGACGCGCAGCACTCAGTTCGGTACGGCGTACCTGCGCCTGGCCCGCGCACTGGAGCCGGGTTTTGTGCTCACCGTGGAACCGGGCATCTATTTCATCCCGCAACTGATAGACCAGTGGCGGCGCAAAAACCTGTTCGCCGAATTCATCAACTACCCGGCAGTAGCCAAGTACCGTAACTTCGGCGGCATCCGGATCGAAGACAACGTGCTCATCACCGAAAAAGGCCACCGCGTGCTCGGCGACCCGATCCCCAAAACGGTGGAGGCCGTGGAAGCCCTTCGGGGGTAGTTTTTTAGTTCACCGCAGAGACGCGGAGGCGCGGAGTTTTTTCAAATTTTTCTCCGCGCCTCCGCGTCTCTGCGGTGAAAAATATGCCGCACACATGCTCTCGTACCTCCTGCGTCGGATTCTGTTGGCTGTACCCACGCTGCTACTCGTCTCGTTGGTCACCTTCGCGCTGAGCCGCTACACCGTGGCCGACCCGATTCCGTACGATTACACGGAAAACCCCTCGGCGTATTTGGCCAAAGCCCGCAGCCTGGGGCTGGACCAACCCGAATTTTACTTTTCCCTGAGCAGTCGCGCATACCCGGATACGCTGCACCGCATCCTGCCGGTGGAAGACCGGAAATATCTGAAAGAGTTGGCCGAAGTGACCGGAAACTGGGCGGCCGCCGCCATCTACTGGCAAGCCGTCACGACCGATCTGGCCCCGACACTGAAACAAGTCGACGGGCCGGCGATCATGGCCTTGTCCGGCTTGCGCCATGTCAAGCATCCCGACCAGGTACCGCCGCTGCTGAATGCCGTCCGGGCTGCTGCCGACACGACGTCCGATGTCGCGATCAAAACCTTGCTGGAAACGCGCATTGCCGCAATCGAACAAGCGTACCGGAATTGGAAAACCCAGCCGCAGCGCTGGAAACTTTTGGCGCCGGCATTGCATTGGCACGGACTGAAAAACCGCTACCACCGCTGGCTGAGCGGTTTCCTGACGGGCGACGCGGGCACGTCCGTCGTTACCGGAAACCCGATACTCGTGGAATTGCGCCCGCGCCTGTTCGTCACACTCCTGCTCAACGGCCTGGCACTCCTGCTCGCCTACCTGATCGGGGTGCCGTTGGGCGTGTACATGGCACGCCGGCACGGTCGGCGCGGCGACCGCTGGACGGGCGCCGCGCTCATGTTTCTGTATGCCATGCCGCTCATCTGGCTCGGCAGTCTGCTCATTCTGCTGCTTTCGCGGCAGGACATGGGTCTGGGCCTCATCAACGGCATGAACGCCGAACCCTGGCTGCTCAGCGGCAAACCCTTCGGACAATGGGTTTGGGACAATCTGGAAAAATTTGTGTTGCCCGTGCTTACCCTCACGTTACACGCCGTGGCCGTGTTGGCCATGCAAATGCGCGGTGGCATTTTGGAGGTCATCCGGCAGGACTACATCCGCACCGCCCGGGCCAAGGGCCTGAACGAGCGCCTTGTGTTTTGGCGGCATGCCTTCCGCAATGCCCTGTTCCCGATCATCACCGTTTTCGCCAACTTTTTCCCGGCGCTGTTCGGCGGCTCGCTGGTGGTGGAATACCTGTTCGATTTCCCCGGCATGGGCATCAAAATGGAAGCCGCTTTTTCGCAGAACGACTACGCCGTGCTGTTTGCCATGGTCATGTTTGCGGCTACGGTCACCGTGCTCGGCTCGCTCGTGGCGGATGTGTTGTACGCCTGGGCGGATCCAAGGGTAAGGTTTGGGAGGCGGTGAGGGGCCTCCGCGCTTATCGTTCCAGCACCAGTTTCGCGACCAATCGCACCCGCGCCGCATCGGTTATCTGACAGAAATACAACCCCGACGGCGCCCCGATAATATCTAGCCATTGCGAACCGGCTATCGCTTGCTCCAGTACCACCCGCCCGTCGGGCGTGAGTACCTGCACGAGCACCGGGCCGCTCCCCTCCGCCAATTCCACAAAAAACCTCCCCGCCGTCGGATTCGGATACACCCGCGCCGGCGGCTCCCGCAGTTCAAGTTCCTCCGCCTCCCATACCGGCACAGTATTGCACAGAATGGTGTCCACGCAGCCGTCGGGCGTGAACTTGACCAACCAGCCGTACACGCTGTTGCCTAACGGCGCATAGCCCCCGGCCACCATGTTGCCGCTGCTGAGCACGCCCACTCCGCCGAGGTAGCCGCCCTTCGAGCCGGTTATGGGCGGGATCATTTGCCGGGACCACAGGCTGTCCAGCCCCGGCGAGACCTTGTAGAGCCAGCCGTACACTTGCGCCGGTTCAGTGTTCGGGTTGAAAGCATGTATTTCTCCGGCGGCAATGAAGTTGCCGTCGGGGGTGGGGGCAAAATCCCAAAGGAAATTGGTTACATCCGCGCCGGGGCCGAAAAGACGCATATCCAGTATATTGAATGCAGAATCTGCAATAGCCCAGAATGGACTCACTTTTAATGGATCAACCTGGAGTGCTTTTTTCCCATAAAGCAGCCATTTATTGTCGGGTAGGGGATGGATAAAATGCAGGATGATTTCCAATGGATAATTGTTGGGGCGCCATTCTTTTAAAACTTCTCCATCAAATGGGTTGATAAATGCGACCCAAGGCCCCCTCCCAGACAATAAATTTTCATTCTTTATATACCCGCCCACAAATACGACGATAGAATCGCTTATTTGGTAATAATCGGAGAACAAGTCGGTCACATTATATTCACCGTAATAAGAAAACCAGACCGTGAGTCCTTGTTTATCCACTTTTCGCAAAAATGACCTTAACAAGTAGTTCGGTGTTTGCACATATCCCCCTAACAAGTACCCATCTGACAATTCAATGACAGCATCGTAAAATTCAACAAAACTGATCGTGTCGCGATACTCTCGAATAAACTCCACGGACAGGTCGGAGCGCAGTTTGACGAACAAACCGTCATGCCGATTAAAGGCAGAAGCGGTTAGCGCATACCCGTCATCAGCGGTTGCAACGATCTCCGACCAATTAATCGCCATCGTATAGGCGCCGCCCAAGGAATCGCAGATCAAACGGCGATCAATAAAAGTGCCATTAGAGTCAAAACGTGCAACAAATAAACATTGCCGATTTGGAGGTGCCGCCTCGAAAGTGATGCCATAGCCCACAATTGTATCTTTATGCACAATCATGTTTTCAAGATAATTGACTGGATGTTCAAGAGTAAAAACACGGTTGAAAACTTGCTGGGAAAGGCACGGACACGTAATGCCCACCCATAGCACTGCGAGTAAGTGACGCATGGCTTGGAAAAATTGTGGCAGGACGAATCCCTTAAGATTCGTCCTGTCGGGTGAACATTATCGAGAGATGATGAATTTAGTCGAAAGACGCAGCCCTGATGCGTCCATGATACGGCAGAAGTACAGGCCAGGGCGCAAGGCACTACCGTCAAGGAGTGAAGTGGCCGTCAATAGTTGATCGAAGACTGTCCGTCCATCGGGAGTGTGTAGCAATACCCGCACAGGTGCGGAGCCTTCAGGCAGTTCCACAAAAAACCGCCCTGTGGTAGGGTTAGGATAAATACGAATAGCCGCAGGCTTTTTCGGCTGCTGATTCGCCAGCGTCTGTGCGGGTCGTGCCGAACCACCTCCACAGTCGGGCATCACCTCCCGACCGTTGCCGAGCAGTAGCACCCGGGCCAGGAAGCCCGGCTCGTTGCAATTTTCGGCCCAGGTTCCGAGGCTGTCGAGTGCCGTGGCGGGCAGGCGATGCAGGTCTGTTTCCGCCTCGGCGTAGGGGCGCACTACGGCCAGTACTTCAGCAAATTCGTCCAGTTCATCCGCCTGGGATTCAGTCAAATCGTTGCGTGCCGGAATGCTGTCTAACCAGGCGTCGTAACCCTCCAGATCGCCTGTGAAAAAGGCGTGGCGGGCCAGTCGCAGGTCGGTTTCGTAGGCCCGCAGGTGTCTCTGTTTTTTCATCGGTGGCGATTTTTTACGTGAACGATTTGGTGTGAATGCGTCCGTAAAAGTAGAAAAAACAGGCAGAAGACCAAGCCTCGTAGAGTGCTTCGGCCAGAAATGGCGACAAGCGCTTACGCCGTCAGCACATCAATCACCGTTTTTACCGCGATAAAAATCGGTTCGCGGCCTTCTTTGGTGACCAGCGCGTCGGGGCCGCTGTCTTCGTCGTCGAGCACGGCCTCTTCGGCAAAGGCGATCAGGTCTTCCTGCGGCGTACCGTCAAAAAAAGCGTCGAGGCGATCGCGAAAGTTTTTGGCGGTACTGGCTTCCAGTATTTCGTAGTTCCGCTCTTCGGCAAGCCCGATCTGCTCCTCACTCACCGGTTCGCCCGGGCCGTTTACTTTAGTATTGGACATCCAGGCGATCAGCGACAGGTACTGGAGGTAGCCTTTTTCGTCGTCGTTCAGCAGGTGGAAATTTTCGTCGTTGAACAGGTATGCGACCAGTACGGGCTGCGCCTCGGCAAATTTTTCCATTTGCTTTTCGTATTGGTCGTCGTTCATATCTTCAAGCGCGTCAATGACGTCGTCAATCACATCTTCGGATACAAATTTCATGGCAAGAGATCGGTTATGCTGGTGGTGAAAAAATTGTGGGGCAAAAATAGGCAGCCTTTGGCGAAATAACGGCACGAGGTTCCGACCTTTGCCGACCCGTCCCGATTTTTTGCTTTGCGGCAAGCCCCGCCCACAATCTTCCCCTAATCAGTTCTGGTATTTTTTTTGGCAACGCAGGCCCGCGTTCACACTACTGGACATTTCCGGAACGAGACCTTCCAGGTTTGCCAAACCTGGAAGGTCTGGATGCTCGAAAACAAAAATGTCCAGTTGTGTGGCCCGTGTTGCCCTACCTATTCATCATTTATCATTCATTATTAGGTTTATGCTCCGTGCTGCTCTTTTGGATATGTACAACGGCGAATCCAATCGGGGAATCCCGATGCTGGAGTCCATGCTGGCTCGATACGCCAACGTGATGCGCTTCGACCGTTTTGATGTACGCGCCAAAAACGAGGTGCCGGACGCATCGTACAACATCTACGTTTTCTCCGGCGGCCCCGGCGACCCGCTGCTGAACGACGGCCCCTGGTTCGAGCGCTATTTCAACCTCATCGAACAACTCTGGCGCTGGAACCGCCGCAACCCCGACCCCGAAAGCAAAAAACACTGCCTGTTCATTTGCCACTCGTTCCAGATGGCCTGCCACCATTTCGGCCTCGGCGAGGTGACCAAACGCTTCAAAATGTCGTTCGGCACCTACCCCATTCACAAGGCGCACTGGGGCAAAGAGGAGCCGCTGTTTGAGGGCCTTCCCGATCCGTTTTACATCGCCGACTTCCGCCGTTTTCAGGTGATCAGTCCCAAGCACGACCGTTTTGAGGAAATGGGCGCCCGCATCCTGTGTATGGAAAAACTGCCGGCGCACGTCCGGTACGAACGCGCCGTCGTGGGCGTGCGGTTCAGCCCGGAAATGATCGGCACGCAGTTCCATCCGGAAGCCGACCCGGCCGGCCTGCTGGAATATTTCAAGGAGCCGGAACGCAAAAAATCCATCGTGGACGAACACGGCGCCGCGCGCTACGACCGCATGATCCACGACCTGACCAACCCCATGAAAATCCTGCGCACCTACGACACCATCATCCCCAATTTCCTCGAAAACGCCGTGGAACAACTCGCGCTCATTCCCGCCTGAAAACCATGTTCCTGTACAACGTAACCATTACGATAGACCTCAATGTGCATGAGGATTGGGTGCGCTGGATGCGCGAAACCCACATTCCGGAGGTCATGGCAACGGGCATGTTCGTATCGTCCCGCATGAGCCGTTTGATCGGCCACGAGCACGCCGACTCTGAAATTTATTCCATCCAGTACCTCGTCGAAGACATGCCGCGCCTGCGCCGTTACATGGACGAGTTCGCACCGGAATTGCAACGCCGGCACCAGGAGCGCTACGACGGGAAATATGCCGCATTCCGCACGGTGATGGAGGTGGTAGGCGAACACGGGCCGGGGTAAATCCCGAGTTTTTACCCACCGTTCAGTTTTCCGGGACGCGTACCTTCGCGGCATGAAACACCTCGTCTGGTTTCTCCTTTTTTTGCCGACGGCAAATGGCGCAGCCCAAACGCCCGAAATCGGGCTTGGCGCCGGGCTGAACATCGTGCAATCCTGCCGCATCAAACCCGGCGTGTATACCCTTGACGCGCCGGCGGATGTCGTGGCCGGAGCACCATACGCCCCGGTCGTTGTCATCAGCGGCAACGATGTGGTTGTGGATTTCCAAAATGCCGTGTTGCGCAGTACCGCCGACCCCGTGCGTCCGGACCGGTTTTCAGGCTTGGCTGTGCTGGTGACGGGCCGGAATGTCACCCTCAAAAACGCTCGTGTGCACGGGTTCAAAGTGGCTCTGCTGGCCCGGGGCGCCGCCGACCTGAAGGTGGAAAACTGCGATTTTTCCTACAACTACCGGCCCCGCCTGCGCTCCATCCGCGAACGCGAGGATTTCTCAGACTGGCTGAGTTACCACCAGAACGACCGCAACGAATGGCTGCGCTACGGCGCCGGCATGTACCTCGACAGCTGCACCCGCGCCACGGTGCGCCACTGCCGAATCACCGGAAACCAGAACGCCCTGCTGATGACCCGCTGCGACGACGGACTTTTTTACAACAACACATTCCAGTTCAATTCCGGGCTGGGCATCGGGCTGTACCGCAGCAGCCACAACCGCGTGATGCACAACCGCCTCGACTGGAATGTGCGCGGCTACTCGCACGGGTTTTACCAACGCGGTCAGGACTCGGCGGCCTTGCTTTGCTACGAGCAGAGCAACGGCAACACCTTCGCGTTCAACTCCGCCACCCACTCCGGCGACGGGTTTTTCCTCTGGGCCGGCCAGACGACTATGGACAGCGGCGAAGGCGGCTGCAACGACAACATTGTGTTCGGCAACGATTTCAGTTTTGCGCCCACCAACGGCGTGGAAGTCACCTTCAGCCGCAACCGCGTGCAGGGCAACCTGATGCGCAACTGCACCTACGGCATCTGGGGCGGGTACAGTTTCGAGTCGGTGTTCATGGGCAATTTCATCGCCGGCTGCCGGACGGGCATCGCCATCGAACACGGGCAGGACAACACCATCCGCCAAAACTACTTCGAGGGTGACAGCACCGGTATCTACCTCTGGGCACGCGCCGAGCAGCCCGCCGACTGGGGCTACGCCCAAAAACGCGACACCCGCAGCCGCGACGCGCTCGTAGACCGGAACGTGTTCCTGCGCGTACCGAAACCACTCAAAATTGCCGCCTCCAAAAACATCGCCGTGAACGGCGAAAACCTGTTCAGCGGCTACCAGACCTTGCTCGAAACACCCCAACCCAACGACAGCCTGAAGTTTTTGCGCAATTACCTGTTCGGCTCCGCAGCCCAGATCGAACGCGTGTGGGCGCACCCCGAACTCGCACCCGCCCGCAAACTCAACAGCAGCTATCCCGATCAGCAGCCTGCCGATCCCTACGCTCCGCTTGCTGTTCCGTACCGCGAACTCGAAGAGCCGGACAGCCTGCCCGACGGCATGAATACAGCCCTGCCGGCAAACCTGCCTGCCGGACGCGAGCACATCCTCGTGGATGCCTGGGGGCCGTACGATTTCCAGCGCCCGCAGGTGTTTCTTGCCGGCATCGCCGACGCGCCCGACGGTACGAAGATTTACGCGGTCAATATTCTTGGCCCGTCCGGTACCTGGAGGCTTGTCCGCTACCGCGGTTTTGAAAAAATTTCACAGGAATCGGGTGCTCTGCCGGCGGTATTTGAACTGCGCTGCCGGCCCGACTCCAGCGACCTGTGGTTGGAATTTGAATACACGGGCAAGCAGGATTTCACCGATCCGTTTGGGCGAACCATGCCGGCGGGGCAGCCCTATCGTTTTGTTTTTGACCGTTTTGAAACCAAGTTTGATTGGAATGTGCAGTTTTTCAACCTCACGAAAGAACTCGGAAACGTGCTACGCGCCTGGAAAAAATCCCCCTTGCCGCTGGGCGAATCGGTGGGGCAGGCACCGGTAGCGGAAAAAACGGTGCGCGACCTGTACTTCGCCTGGTGGGGCAGTCCGGCCGAGGGCGTGCAGGCCGACAATTTTGCCACCATTTCCACGGCCACCTTCGACATCGCGCCGGGGCGGTACATGCTCGAACTGACCTCCGACGACGGCGCGCGGCTGTACCTCGACGGCAAGCGGCTGCTGGATCACTGGGATGTGCACGAACCCGCCGTGGATGAAATCGAAGTGGAACTGGGTGGGCGACATACCCTCCGGATCGAACATTTCGAAGCAACGGGTTTCAGCACGCTTGATTTTCGCATGCGGGCAATTCACGAAAAATAACCACCCATGAAGGCATATCGCGACGCACTCGACTACCTGTACGCCCATTTGCCCATGTTCCAGCGCATCGGCCCGGCAGCGTACAAAAAAGACCTTGGCAATACCCTGGCCCTGTGTGAATACCTCGGAAACCCGCACCGGGAGTTCCCGAGTATCCACGTCGGCGGCACCAATGGAAAAGGTTCGGTGAGCCATTTTTTGGCAGCGCTGTGCCAGATGTCGGGACTGAAAACCGGGCTGTACATCAGTCCGCACTACCGGGATTTTCGCGAGCGCATCAAGATCAACGGACAATACATCCCGCGCAAGCGCGTGGTGGAGTTCGTGCAGGCGCACCGCGAAAAAATCGAGGAAATCCAGCCTTCCTTTTTCGAACTCTGCGTGGCGATGGCTTTCGACCACTTTGCCCGCGAGCGGGTAGACATCGCCGTAATTGAGGTGGGCCTCGGCGGCCGGCTCGACAGCACAAACGTGATCACACCCCTGCTCAGCGTCGTCACCAACATCAGTTACGACCACATGAATCTGTTGGGCGATACCCTGACGCTCATTGCCGGGGAAAAAGCCGGGATCATCAAACCCGGCGTTCCGGTAGTCATTGGTGAGACGCACCCTGAGTCTGCGCCGGTTTTTTTGAAAAAAGCCGCTGAAACCCGTTCGTCCATTGTGTTTGCCGACCAGCACTTTCAGGTTTTGGAAAAAGAAACCGACTCTTGGCGTTCCACAGTTTACGACGTTTTCCGGGACGGCAAGCCGTATCTGGAAAATCTCGAAGTGGATGTGGCCGGGCCGTTTCAGCAAAAAAATCTGGCCACGGCGCTGCAGGCCTGGGAAGTGACGGGGCCGGTGTTGCCCCCACTCAAAACTCAAAACTCAAAACTCAAAACTGCCGAACTTACCCGTTTCATGGGCCGCTGGCAGGTGATCGGCCAAAACCCGACGGTGCTGTGCGACAGTGCCCACAACGAAGCGGGGCTGCGGCTGCTGGTGGAACGGCTCCTGGAGGCGCCGTTTCGGCAAATCCACTTCGTGCTGGGTTTTGTGAACGACAAGTCGGTGGAACCGGTGCTGGCACTTTTTCCGCCCGGCGCGCGCTACTATTTTGCAAAGGCAGATATTCCTCGCGGATTGGAGGCAACTTTGCTGCGCGAAAAAGCGGCAAGTGCGGGGCTGCACGGACGTGCCTATTCTTCGGTGAAAAATGCCTTGCGCGCCGCCCGCCGCGCCGCTGCGCCCGACGATCTGGTGGTGGTGACGGGGAGTATTTTCGTGGTGGCGGAGGTAGTGTGAAGTATGATTTACGAATTTGGATTTACGAATAAAACTTGAGTGGAATGCTGGTTCGATTTTTTGCGCCCTGGCGCAGTTGTTTTTTTGCACTTGTTTTTTGGGGAGCGGTTTCGCCCCTGAGCGCCCAACAAACCGCCACCGTCTTCGGTCGCATCACCGATGCCGTCAACGGGCAACCGGTGGAATTGGTCACAATTTTTGTGAAAGGCGGCAGCAGCGGCGTCACCTCCGACGAGGCGGGCAACTACGCCATTCAGGTGCCGGCCGGGCAACGCCTCACCCTTGGCCTGCGGCGCGTGGTGTACAAGGAAGCAAGCGCCGATGTGTTGCCGCTGGAGCCGGGCGCCCGCTTTGCGCTCGACATAGCGCTGGCGCCTATTCAGTCAAACCTCGAAGTGGTCGTGCGCGACCGGCGCCTCGACGATGCAGGCATGGTGCGTGAACGCCGGGTGGAGGAACTCAAACTCCTGCCCAGCACCACCGGCAACCTCGAAAGCGTGCTGCCCCACATTGCTCTCGGCACCAACATGGGTGCGGGCGGGGAACTTACCTCCCAGTACCAGGTGCGCGGCGGCAACTACGACGAAAACCTCGTGTACGTCAATGATTTTGAAATTTACCGCCCCCAACTCGTGCGGGCCGGCCAGCAGGAGGGCCTTACGTTCCCGAACCTCGACCTCGTGCGCGACCTGTCGTTTTCGTCCGGCGGCTTTCAGGCCAAATACGGCGACAAGATGTCGTCGGTACTGGACATCAAGTACAAACGCCCCGACAGTTTGCGCGCCAGCGCCAGCGCCAGCCTGCTCGGCGCCTCGGCACACGTGGAGGGCAGCCTGAAAAACCGCAACGATCCCTACCGGGCATTCCGCTACCTCGTGGGCGCCCGCTACAAAACCACCCGTACCCTGCTCGGCAGTCTTGACGTGACCGGCGAGTACGTGCCCGATTTCTACGATCTGCAAGCCTATCTGACGTACGACCTGAGCCGAACCTGGCAACTCGGCGGCATCGCCAACTACAACCGCTCGGTGTACCGCTTCGTGCCCGAAAGCCTGGTGCGGGCCTTCGGGCTGGTGGACTTTGCCCTGCAACTGCGCTCCGTATTCGAAGGACAGGAGGTGGACGATTTCACCCAGGCCATGGGCGGCATTTCCCTGACCTACCTGCCCGACCGACCGCGCAACCCGCTGTACCACAAGTTTCTCGCCTCTGCCTGGCGCAGCCAGGAAAACGAGCGTTTCGACATCCTCGGCTATTACCTGCTGGGGCAAATCGAAGACAACCTCGGCTCCGATGAGTTCGGCGAAATCGTGGACGTGCTCGGCACCGGCACCCAGCACACCTGGATCCGAAACAACCTCACTCTTGACGTGCGCAACGCCGAATACCGCGGCGGTATCGAGCTGCAAAACGACGCGCCCGACCGCAGCCTCACCCGCAGCCATTTCCTGCAGTGGTCGGTGAAATGGCAAAACGAAGAAATCCTGGACAAAATCAACGAATGGGAACGCCTTGATTCGGCGCTCTACTCCCTGCCTTACGACACCACCCAACTGCTCGTCCGTCGGGTACTGAAAACCCGAAACGACCTGAACAGCCACCGTTTCACGGGCTTTTTTCAGGATACCTGGACCTGGCGGCAGGACGGGGTGCGGGAAATTCAGGTGACGGCCGGCATACGCGGCCAGTACTGGAGCCTGAACAACGACTGGTTTGTATCGCCGCGGGTGCAGGTATTGTACAAACCACTCAACACCAGCAAGGATTTGTCGTACCGCCTGGCAGGCGGGTTGTACTACCAGCCGCCGTTCTACCGGGAACTGCGCCGCCCTGACGGCACGGTGAACCCTGACGCTGCCGCTCAGAAGTCGGCGCACGTGGTAGGCGGTTTCACCTACGATTTTCTGTGGGGCAAGCGCCGCCCGGTGAAAATGCGCCTCATTGCAGAAGCGTACTACAAACAAATGTGGGACCTGATTTCGTACGACCTCGACAACGTGCGTATCCGCTATGCCGGGTTCAACGACTCGCGAGGCTATGCCACGGGTATTGATGTGCGCTTGAACGGCGAGTTTGTGCCCGGCGCTGAAAGTTGGGTGAACCTGTCGTTCCTCAGCACCCGGGAGGCGATTGACGGTGTGCAGCATAAAATTCGCGAGCTCGGCGACCGCGAAGGCCGGCCTGTGGCCGATGTGCCGCGCCCGACCGACCGGTTTCTCACATTTTCCACATTTTTTCAGGACTACCTGCGCAACAACAAAAACATTCGCATGCACCTGAATTTCACCGTGGGCAGCGGCCTGCCGTTCGGTATTGTGGACAATAATGTGGAATACCGCAATCCCTACCGGTTCAAGGCCTACCACCGGGTGGACATCGGCTTCGGGTTCCAACTCTGGAAAAACGAATGGCGCAACCACCGCCCGCGGCATTTTTTGCGCTTTACGCGCAATACCTGGTTTAGCATTGAGGTGTTTAACCTGATGAAAGTGGCCAATGAGGCATCCAATACCTGGATCAAGGCGATCACGAATGTGCAGTACGCCATTCCGAATTACCTGACCGGGCGGCGACTGAATGTGCGGTTGCGGATGGATTTTTAGAACGTACAACCCTACCGTTCCCCGCCGGATGTACCGGGCTGAACGATTTTTCTCAGCACAGGAAGTGCGGATTTGGCATCAATCCGTACCCCTTCGTTGATTGCTTTTTTTACGGTTTGTACGGCTTTTGTCGTATCACCTCTTTCCAGTTGGGCTTTTGCTTTGATGATTACAGCCTCTGCACTTTTGGGATCGCGTTTCAGGACTTCCGTAGCCTGTGCTTCCGCTTTGGTGGCATTCCCCAGTTTCAGGTTGCCGTCGGCGGCTTTCAGGAGATTGGTTTTGGTTTTGGGCGCCTGTTCCCATTTGTCGCGGCTCCGCTCGATAATAATGGCGCTGTCTTGCACCTGTTTCGTTTTTTCTACAACGGACATACTGTCAAAAGTGCCTTCTTTTCCGGCGGCTTCCACCACTTTTGCTGCTTTGGCCGGCTGATGGCTTTTTTGCAGGGCATCGAACTGCACTTCGCGCAGGGCACGTGGGGCGTTTGTGGCTTCTACCGGTACGGCTTCCAGATCGCGGGAGGAGGCTAGATATTCGCCTTTTTGGTACAGCAGAACGCCGCGTTTGGTGCGGGCCGTGACATTTTCCGGGTGTTGTTCCAGCACCTTGTCGTATTGCTCAATGGCTTTGTCCGGGTCGTTTTGGACGATGTATTGTTCGGCAAGCGCCAGGCGCATTGTGGTATCCTCCGGCATTTGTGTGAGGGAGTCGCCCGCTACCGCTGCCGGAGCCATAGCCTTTTCCGCGCTTTTCATAAAATTCGCTGCAATAGGCGCCCGGTTGAAATTTGCCAGTACAAGGTAGAGAAAACGCCCGGCAGCTTCTACGTCGCTGGTAAGCGAAGCTTCTTCAGTTACCGTCAGCAGTTGGTTGATCACGGTATCGCCGGCAGCAATCACGCCTCCGGCGTTCAGGAGGCGGTAGCGCACGTCGAGCGTCAGTCGGTTACTTTGGCGTTTGCGCACCTTGCCCCACACCAGCATCTGGGCATTACAGTTTTGGGCAATTTCGACTGCCTGGGCGGAGTTGGGGTAGTTTTTCTGAATGTCAAAACTCCGGTGCACACTCGCAATGGCTTTGTTCCGCAGTTTGGGCGTTTGCTCAATCCATGTGCTCAGCTCGTCCATGATGTCGTCGGCGGGGTTTTCCTGCTGCGCATCCAGAAACGGGAGGATCATCACCCGGGTATTGTAGCCTTCGCCAAACTCCGGGCATTCTTCCGCCTGTTGGCTCAAAAAATACCACACTCCGGCAGCAATCAAAAGCGTGGCAATACCGCCGGTAGCGTAGTAGCGCCAGGCTTTGGAACTGTGCGGTTTGATTTCCGGCTCGAAGTAGACCTTGCCGGTTTCCAGTTGGCGGACGATCTTCAGGGCGTTGTCGGCCAGTTGACTGGTGATGCGCCGTGACTCGTCGCCCGAGAGTGTCCCTTTCAGGCTTTGAGCCTTCCAGGTGTACAGATCTGCCTGGTTGATGCGGGCGGTGTCGGCCAGTTCGGCGTAAGCATCCGACGATTCCAGCAGTTTGACCAGGCGTTCGTAGGCCTGCTCCAGTTCGCCCTTGCCAATCAGGTTTTGTATCTCGTCAAGCGTCTTTTTCAGGTCTTCCATAGTGGATCTGTTGTAGTGAAGACGGGGCCGAAATTACGGCACTTTCACCGCATTGCCCACCTTGCGGACTTTCACTTCCAGGCGGTTGTTGATGTTGTGGTCGGCATCGGAGCATTCCACGCCATTTTTGCAGTGGTTCCGGATTTGCTCTTCGCCCATACCGATGGCGGCGATGCGTTCGGCGGCGATGCCTTTGTAGGTCAGGTATGTTTTGGCGTTTTTCGCTCGTTCGTTGGACAGGGCGAGGTTGGCTTTGTCGTCGCCGCGGCTGTCGGTGTGCATCGTCAGGTCAATTTCCATTTCCGGGTAGCGGAGCATGAGTTCCACGATGATGTCCAGGTGGCGTACGGCGCTTTGGTTGAGGGTGGATTTGCCTGGTTCGAAATTGATTTTGTCCATGGTGATCACATAGCCATCCTGCAAAGGTCGGGCCAGCATGGCGTCGGCTTTGGCGGCATCTGTCGTACCGGCTGCCGCCAGTTCGACGGGTTCGAGGCGGATGGTATTGTTGATGGACTTGTTCCGGAAAGCCGTCGTGGTCATGCTGAAGGGTCGGAAGCCCTCGCGTTTGACCTGTACGAGGTAGTCGCCTTCAAACGGCAGGCAAATATTGTACTCGCCGTTGATGTCGGAGTGTATCACGGTCTGCTTGGTGCTTTCCCGGTGCGTGAACGTCAGCGTGGCGTTCGGGATGCGGTTGTTGAACTTGTCGGTCAGTACCGTGCCGGTCATGCGGTGACAGATGGCGTCTTCGTATAATGCCAGCCGGAGCTCGCCGCTTTTGTTTGGCTCCATGGTGTAGAGCCGTTCGGCAGACTGGTAGCCGTCGTAACTGGCCAGAATCAAGTAACTCCGGTACAGGACGAAATCGGTTTGTGCCTTGCCCTCGTTGTTGGTGTAGTTGTCGGGCACGCCGAGTTCCTCGGCGTCTTTGCGCACCAGACGGATACTGAAGGAGTTTTGCGACTCGGGCGTAGGCGCCAGTTCGGTATAGTAAAAGTCGTTTGACTTGGCTGAAATAAACCCGTCGTCGGAAGATTGCAGCACGCGGATTTCGGCCTTGGGAATCGGCTGACCGGTTTTTCCATCCACGACCACAATGGTCACGCGCCCCGAAAGTGGTTTTTCCACACCCTGAATGCTGTTGTCCAACCGGAAGGTGTAGATGTCGGCTTTGCCGTGTCCGTCGGGGCGGTCGCTGGTGAAAAACCCCTGCGTGCCGTCCTCGTTCAGGATCATGCCCATGTCGTCGTTCGGGGAATTGAACGGTTCATTCATGTTGACTACCCCTTCGGAGAGGTTGTCGAGGTTGGCGTAAAAAATATCCAGCCCGCCGATTGTCTGGTGGCCGTTGGAGGCAAAGAACAGGGTTTTTTCCCCGAACGTGATGAACGGGAACAGTTCATTTTTCTCGGTATTGATTTCGGGGCCGAGGTTGACCGGCGTGCCCCAGGAGCCGTCGGCCATACGGGTGCTGACGTACAAATCAAAACCGCCCTGGCCGCCCGGCATGTCGGACGTGAAATACAGTTTTTGCCCGTCTACGCTCATGCTGGGGTGCATGCAGGAGTAGGCGTTGTCGTTGAAGGGCAGTTCCTGCACATTTTCCCAGTCGTACCTGCCGAGTTTCGCCTGATAGATTTTCATGCGCACACGACCGTTTTCGTCGGCCTTTTGCACGCCCTTGTACATGTTGTTCCGGGTAAAATAGATGGTTTTGCCGTCGCGGCTGAACGTGGCCTGACCCTCGTTCAGGTTGGAGTTGATTTCTTCCGAAAACGGCGTGCGCACCAT